>CAZNGD010000228.1:0-3830 GCA_964572295.1 uncultured Verrucomicrobiota bacterium | reverse complement strand
GGGTCGGCCAGGAAGCCGGAGAACAGGCCCATGGCATTGGAGCCGCCGCCGACGCAGGCGGTGACGATGTCCGGGATGTCGCCGGTCATGTTGTGGAATTGCTCGCGCGCCTCGATGCCCACCACGCGCTGGAAGTCGCGGACCATCATCGGGAAGGGGTGGGGGCCGACCACGGAGCCGATGCAATACAGTTGCGTCACGGGGTCCTGCATATAGGCGGCGAAACAGGAATCCACCGCTTCCTTGAGCGTGCGCAGCCCGAAGGTGACCGGGATGACCTTGGCGCCCAGCAGCTTCATGCGCGCAACGTTGGGGGCCTGCTTGGCGATATCCACCTCGCCCATGTGGATGTCGCACTCCAGGCCGAAGTAGGCGGCGGCGGTGGCCAGCGCCACGCCGTGTTGTCCCGCGCCGGTTTCGGCAATCAGTTTCTTTTTGCCCAGCGTGGTGGCCAGCAGGCCTTCGCCCATGCAGTGATTGAGCTTGTGCGCGCCGGTGTGATTGAGGTCTTCGCGTTTGAGATAAATCTGCGCCGCGCCCAGTTTGCGGGAGAGCCGTTCCGCGTGATAGACCGGGGTGGGCCGCCCCTGGAAATGGTGCCGGATGGAACGCAGTTCGGCAATGAAGCGCGCCGACCGCGAAATGGTGTCATAGGCATCGCGGATTTCCACCATGATTTTTTCCAGTTCGGGCGGCAGGTAGGCGCCGCCGTATTGGCCAAAGCGTCCTTGCGCGTCCGGGTGCAGGTTGAAGTAATTGGAATATTCAGCGACGTTCATGGCGCCTCCACGGGGGTTCGGGTTGATGTTTCTGCATATAGATACAAAAGGCCCACGCCCCCGTCAACCGATTTTGTCCGCCCGCCCAGCGGAAAGGGTTGCGCCGCGCCACGGAATGGCGATAGGATAACGACCCGCTGGAAATGGCGAACAAAGGAGTGGGTATGAGGAATTATCTGGGGCTCGCGAGAGTGGGGTTGGTGGCGTGGAGTCTGGCGCTGGGCGGCTGCGGCCAGCGCGGCGCGGAGCACGCGACCATCAAGCTGACCTATAGCGTGTTTTTCCCGCCGATGCACATTCAGGCCCAAACCGCCACGGCGTGGGCGAAGGAAGTGGAACAGCGCTCCGGCGGGCGGCTGCAAATCTCGGTGTATCCCGGCGGCACGCTGACCAAGGCCGACCAATGCTGGCAGGGCGTGCTGAATGGCATTTCCGATTTGGGCATGAGCTGCTTTGCCTATACCCCCGGGCGTTTCCCGCTGCTGGAGGCGCTGGATTTGCCGCTGGGCTGGCCCGATGGCCTGACCGCCACGCGGGTGGCCACCGGGCTGGCCGCGCAGTTTGCCCCGGCCGAAGTGCAGGGCGCCAAGCTGCTCTACGTTCACGCGCACGGCCCCGGCATTCTCGCCACCAAAAAACCGGTGCGGACCCTGGCGGACCTCAAAGGCCTGAAAATCCGGGGCACGGGACTCTCCGCAGGCATCGTCACGGCGCTGGGCGCCACGGCCGTGGGCATGCCGCAGCCGGAAACCTACGACGCGCTGCAAAAGGGCGTGGTGGAAGGCACGTTCTGCCCGGTGGAAACGCTCAAGGGCTGGAAGCAGGGCGAAGTGATTGCCCACATCACCGATACCAAGGCCATCGGCTACACCACGGCGATGTTCGTGGCCATGAATCAGAAATCGTGGGAATCATTGCCCAAGGATTTGCAGGACATCCTGACCGCCGTCAGCGCCGAGTGGGTGGATCGCCACGGGCAGGCCTGGAATGATGCCGATGCCGAGGGCTGGGCTTTCGTGCGCGACCTCAACCGCGAGGTGATCACGCTCGCGCCGGAAGAAGAGGCCAGTTGGCAGGCGGCGATGGAACCGATTTTGACCGACTATGTGCAACGGGCGACCGCCAAAGGGTTGCCCGGCGCGGAAATGCTGGCGGCCATTCAGTCGCGGCTCGCGGCGGTGGAGCAACAGCCGTAATCATGCGCCCCTTGTCCGGCATCAGCGTCCGCACCGGTTTGCTGCGGCGGCTCATCCACGGCATGGCCGTGGTGGGCGGGCTGGCGGTACTGGGGATCATTGGCGTGACGGTGGCGGATGTTGTCGGGCGGCGGTGCGGGTTGCCGGTGCGCGGCGCGTATGATCTCGTGCGGGTGCTGGGCGCGGTGGCCATGGTTTGCGCGCTGCCGCTGACCAAAGCCGTGAAGGGCCATATTGCCATCGAATACTTTTTTCTGAAGCTGCGGCCGCGCGGCCGCGCCGTGACCGATACCCTCATGCGGCTGGTGCTGCTGCTGCTGTTTGGGTTGCTGGCGTGGCAATTCGTGCGGCAGGGCAACGAGTTTTTGGCGAGCGGCGAAGGGACGGCCACGCTGCACATGCCCATGTTCTGGGTGCCGTGGCTCGCGGCGGTGGCGTGCCTGGTCACGGTGGGCGTGACGCTCTGGCATCTGCTGCATCCGGGCCGCTCCCTGCTGCGTCCGAGGTAAGCCATGACCGGTCTGCAAATCGGATTGTGCGGCATGGCGCTGCTGTTTGTGCTGCTGGCATCGAGCATGCCCGTGGCCTTTGCCATGACGCTGGTGGGGGTGGTGGGCTACGCCGTGATGGTCAACGGAAGCGCCGCGCTCTACATCCTGGTGACGGATTACCACGACACCTTTTCCAACTACGGCCTGACCGTCATTCCGCTGTTTGTGCTGATGGGGCAGGTGGCCTTTCACACCGGCATCAGCCAGCGCCTGTTTGCGGCCGCGCAAAGCTGGTTTGGCTGGCTGCGCGGCGGGTTGGCAATGGCCACGGTGGGGGCCTGCACGGCCTTCGGCGCCATCTGCGGCTCCGGCCCGGCCACCGCCGCCACCATGGCCGCCGTGGCGCTGCCCGAAATGCGGCGCTACAAATATCACGCCGGTTTCGCGGCGGGGACCGTGGCCGCTGGCGGGAGCATCGGCATGATGATTCCGCCCAGCATCGTGTTCATTGTCTATGGCGTGATGACCGAGCAAAGCATCGGCAAGCTGTTCATCGCGGGCATTGTGCCGGGGCTCATGGTGGCCGCCTTGTTCATGCTGACCATCATGCTGCTGTGCCGCTGGCGGCCCGCCCTGGCCCCGCCCGCCACCGCAGAGCCGTGGCGCGCCCGCTTTCGCGCCTTGTCCGGCGTGCTGGAAATCCTCGCGCTCTTTGCGCTGGTGATGGGCGGCATGTTTGCCGGCTGGTTCACCCCCACCGAAGCCGCCGCCATTGGCGCGGCCGGCAGCCTGGTGATTGCCGCGCTGGCGCGCAAACTCACCTGGCGCATGCTGACCACCGCGCTCAACGAAACCCTGCGCACCTCCTGCATGGTGCTGGTGATTGTGGCGGGCGCGACGGTGTTCGGCCACTTTTTGCAAATCACCAATGTGCCCACCTCGCTGGCCCAATGGATGGCGGACCTGGCGTTGCCGGGGTGGGGCATTATGCTCATGATTATCGGTTTTTATCTGATTGCGGGCGCGTTTCTCGATGCGCTGGCGCTGGTCATGTTGACCATCCCCATTTTTTATCCGGTGGTGCTCAAGCTGGGTTTTGATCCCATCTGGTTCGGCGTGGTGATTGTGCTGGTGACGCAGATGGGCGTGATTTCGCCGCCGGTGGGCGTGAACGTGTACGTGGTCAGCGGCATGGACCGGGCGGTGCCGCTGCAGAGCGTGTTCAAGGGCGCGCTGCCGTTCCTGGCGGCGCTGGTCGTCGCGGCGCTGCTGCTGCTGGCGTTCCCGGAAATCGTCACGGTGCCGACGACGTGGGTGAAATAGGCGGGAGGCGGACCATGGGCGCAACGATCCGGCACGAGAAC
>CAZNGD010000227.1:0-3868 GCA_964572295.1 uncultured Verrucomicrobiota bacterium | reverse complement strand
TCCGATCTGCCGCGCTGACTTCGCGCATCATGCGCCGTGAGTGCCGCTTTCGGACACCCATCATTTTCACTCGCACGTTCCAGCCCCACAATCCAACCCGGATGCTTTTGTAGGGCGGGAACGGTTGAGGGACGAAACCTTCCCGCCGGGAACGGCTGGAAGGTCTGCGACCGTTCCAGCCCCACAATCCAACCCGGATGCGGCCATGACGGCCTTGCATCTGGGGCGGAACAGAATTGACGAAAATGCCCTAAATCGCGGCCAGCAACTCGCGCAGTTCCTGCTGCACGGGTCGCGCGCGCAGGCGTTCGATGCGGGCCTGCTGCGAGGCCAAGACGGTTGACCGCAAGGGGCCGGGCGTGATCAGCCGGTGCATCAGGCACGCCAATCCCATCGGGCTTGCATCATCAAACATGACCCCCGCCCCATCCATGGCCTCGGGCACGCCGCCGACTTCGCGCGCCAGCACCGGCACCCCCTTGTACATGGCCTCCACCACCGGCAGGCAATAGCCTTCGTGGCGACTGGTGGTCACAAACAAATCCGCAGCCTCGTAAAACGCCACCAGCCCGGCGGGCGAAGCGTAGCGCACAAAACTGACCGCAGGCAGATCCAACTCCCCCGCGTACATGCGCAGCATCGCGAAATAGCGCGGACAGGACCGTTCCGAACCGACCAGCAGCAGTTCACTGCGCCGTTCGAGCTGGCGGTGATACCAGGCAAACGCCTCGACCAAATCTTCCACGCATTTATTCGGCGCCATGCGACCGATGAACACAATCTTCCTGGATGGCGTGGCCAGCCGTTGTTGCACCACCGGATCGGGCGCCACATCAAAGGCCGCGCTTGAAAACAACAGGGGCCAAACGCGCACATTCCGGATTCCCAAGGCCGTGAGTTCCGCCGCGTTGAAGGCGGAGTCGGCCCAGACGGCATCCGCTCCGGCGGCGATGCCGGCCAACTCCTGCCGCCCCTTGGTCAGTTGCCGCTCCACCCGTTCATCAAATCCGCGAAAATAGTCCGCCGGCGTGATGTTGTGATAAATCATCACCTTGCGCGCGGCGGCTTGGCGGAAGATATCCGTGGCCCGGCTTTCAATGGAATAGTGATACACCAACACCTGGGCGACCGCAGGTTGCAGCTCTTCCAACGGGCGTACCTCATGCCGGGTGTCGGGCGTGACGGTTTCCGTCGGCGCAAAAATATCGCTGGCATAGCCCAGCGCCCGGCACGCCTCACGAATGGCCACCGCCTCCAGCGAAATCGCGTCACCGGCCGCGAACCCGGCCACAATCTGATGGACCGCCACCATGTTCATTCCGGCCCCGGCTTCGCTTGGGCTTCCAACGCCGCCACGCGGCGTTGCAGCTCCGCCACATCCTGCTGCCAGGCCTCTTGCTGAAACTCGGCGGCATGGATGGCCAGCTCATTGATCAGGTTTTGTTGGCTCGTCAGCCGGTCATGCTGATAGCGCAGCCCGCGCCATAGGAGCGCTTTGAGCCAGGCCGCGACCTGCCCCGCCCAGCCCGGCCGGCGCGGAATATAAAAGTTCGCGGTGCGCACCCCGTGGCGCATTCGCAACAATTTCAAATAGCGTTGCAGATAGTCCGCCGTGGAATCGGCGGCGGCGAGTTGGCGGGCCGAATGCGCCGGGTCCAATGCGCCGATGCCGCCGGGTGCCTGCGCCAGACGCGCGGCGGCGGCGGCCACCTCGTTCCCGAGGGTGGCGCTTTGATCCTGTCCCGCAATGACTACCTTCATGGCCGGGCTTAGCGTCCGATCCCGGACAGCCGCGCCTGAATGGCGGCCAGCTCCGCTTCGCCCTCTTCCAGCAGCTCGGCAAAGATGTCGCGCATCGGCTGGATTTTATCCACCAAACCCACGCTCTGGCCGGCCATGCAGGAGCCGTAGTCCACGTCGCCTTCCACCGCCGCCTTGCGCAGGCCGCCCATCCAGAAGCCTTCCACCCGATATTGCGCTTCAATATGGCTGATCTTGCCTTCGTTCATCATTTGCAACAATTCCAGTTGCAGGAGGCCGAATGCCTCGGTGGATTTATTTTTCAACGCGCGCACGGCCACAATCGGCAGCCGCTTGTCGTATTCCGGAGTGCTCATGGCCTCGCGGGCCCGGGCGCGCACGAACCGCTCCTTGAGCTTGGGATGCGCGTTGCATTCCTCACTCATCACAAAGCGTGTGCCCATCTGGACCCCGGCCGCGCCCATCAAAATCATGTGCGCGATCATGCGGCCCGTGGCGACGCCGCCGCCGACAAATACCGGCACGTTGGGCTTATGAAACAACACCTGCTGCAACAAAATCATCGTGGAGACATGGCCAATGTGCCCCCCCGCTTCGCTGCCTTCCAGAATCAGGCCATCCACCCCGAAGCGCACCATCTGGGCCGCGATGCTATCCGTGGAGGCAAAGGACAGCACCTTCTTGCCGGCGGCCTTCATTTCGGCCACATCGTTCTTCTTTGGAAAATTGCCGGCAAAAATCACAATGGGTACGTTGGATTGCAGGACCGCTTCCTTGTGCGCTGGGAAGTTGGGGGCAATCGTGACGAGATTGACGGCAAAGGAGCCCTTGACCTGCGCCGCCGTTTTGGCGATTTCGGCAGCCAACGCTTCGCCCGGCATATTGCCCGCAGCCAGGGAGGCAAACCCGCCTTGGTCGCTCACCGCCTTGACCAGCGTTGAGTCGCTAATCCACGTCATCGCGCCGCACAAAATGGGGTAACGCACCCCCAGAAAATCGCGCCCTTCCTGCCACAAACCGTCCAACAGTGTTGTCTTCATCCTGATTACTCCTTGGGTCACATCCCAAAACATTACCCCTTCAGGGCCGGAAAATCATCCGGAAAAATCCCTTTTTCCACTTTGGGGCCGCGCCCCGGCCCAAGGCCGCCGGCGCAGCGGTGGCCGGTCAAAGCCATTCCCGAACACGAACCATCGCCAATTTGAACCACGGCGTGAACCGCTCCGGATGGGCCGCCACTTCCGCTTCCAAGTCCGCGCGGGTCAGCCAGCGAATCCCGCTGACTTCCGCCGGATTGGGCTGCACCGGGCCGCCATGCAAACCGGTGAACACATGATCCATTTCGTGCTCCGTCAATCCCTCGGCCTCGGAAGTGGCTTTATACTCGAAACAGAAACGATGGGTCAGCGCGCAGGTCACGCCCAGCTCTTCGCGCAGTCGCCGGTGCGCGGCGGCTTCGGTTTCTTCGCCGGGGCGCGGATGGCTGCAACAGGCATTGGTCCACAGGTTGGGAAAGTGATATTTGTCCGCCGCCCGCCGTTGCACCAGCCAGCGCCCTTGGCTATCCACCAGAAACACCGAAAACGCGCGGTGGCGCGTGCCGCCATGCTCATGCGCGGCCAGCTTTTCCTTCACGCCAACCGGCCGATCCTGCTCATCCACCAAGATAACGAGTTCCGCCGCCATGAGCCGCGCTTATTTGCGCTCCAGCCGCAGATGCGCGGCCATCAGTTCACCGGGATTGGTTTGCGCCGCCAGCAGCGACAGCTCGCCGCACAGCACGGTGGCCGCGCAAAGCAGCGCCAAGCGGCGCGCATTCTCTCCGGGCTCGCGTGGCTCCAGACAACCCAGCGCGCGCAGGTTCTCCTGCACAAATGGCAGGGCCTTGCCGTTGCCCACCGACCCGACAATCAGGTTGGGCAGCGTCACGGAAAAATAGAGTGCGCCATCGGGCCGCGCCGTAGCCAGCGTAAAGCCCTGGGAACCTTCGATGATGTTGGCCGCGTCCTGCCCCGTGGCCAGATAAAACCCCAGCAGCATATTGGCAAAATGGGCGTTGGCGCTGCGCAGTCCGCCCGCCAGCGCGGTGCCCAGCAGATTTTTGCGC
>CAZNGD010000226.1:0-3870 GCA_964572295.1 uncultured Verrucomicrobiota bacterium | reverse complement strand
GCGCGATGCCGAGCGCGAGATGCGCGCCGCGCTGGAAAAGGAGCTGGCCGACTGGCGGCGCGACCACACCGAAAAAATTGTGGATGTCACCGAGGAGGACGTGCGCCTGATTGTCTCCAAGTGGACCGGCGTGCCGCTCGAGAAAATGGAACAGAAGGAAACCGCCAAGCTGTTGGAAATGGAAGCCGTGCTGGCCCAAACGGTCATCGGCCAGCAGGATGCCATCTCTTCGATTTGCAAGGCGCTGCGCCGCTCGCGGGCGGACCTCAAGGACCCGCGCCGCCCCATCGGCTCCTTTATTTTCCTGGGGCCAACGGGCGTGGGCAAAACGCTGCTGGCCAAGACGCTCGCCGAGTTCATGTTCAACAGCCCCGACGCGCTCATCCAGATTGACATGTCGGAATACATGGAAAAGTTCAACGCCTCGCGGCTGGTGGGTTCGCCACCGGGCTACGTGGGCTATGAAGAGGGCGGGCAGCTCACCGAGCGCGTCCGCCGGCGGCCCTATTCCGTGGTGCTGTTCGATGAAATCGAAAAAGCCCACCCGGATGTCATGCACATGCTCCTGCAAATCCTCGAAGAAGGCCGCCTGACCGATGGCCTCGGCCGCGCCGTGGACTTCCGCAACACCATCATCATCATGACCTCCAACATCGGCTCCGAGGCCGCGCGCAAGGGCGCGGGCCTGGGCTTTGCCGAGCATACCGCCGCCGCCGATTATGCCGCGTTGCGCGAACAGGTGATGGAAGCCGCCAAGCAGAACTTCCGCCCCGAACTGCTCAACCGCGTTGAGGAAATCATCGTGTTCCGCCAGTTGCAGCGCGAAGATGTCCGCACCATCCTCGAAATCGAAATCGGCAAGGTGGCCGCCCGCCTCAAGGCGCGCGAGATCCGACTCTCCGTGCAGGCCCCGGCCTATGATTTTCTCCTCAGCAAGGGCTTTGACCGCGCCTATGGCGCGCGCCAACTGCGCCGCGCCGTCGAACGCTGGCTGGAAAATCCGCTGGCCGAGGAAATCCTGCGCGGCCATTTCAGCCAGGGCGAGATTGTGGAAGTGGAGGCGGGCAAGGACCGGCTGGTCTTCCATCTGCCTGCGGGCGAGGCCCCGCCCGAACCGGAACCCGCCGCGCCCGGCCGCCGCCGCAAAAAGAAGGACGCGGACTCGCCATGAGCGCGTTTCGCGTCCACAATTCGCTCACCCGCCGCCTGGAGGAGTTCCAGCCGCTGGAGCCCGGCCATGCCCGCCTCTATACCTGCGGGCCCACCGTCTATAACTATGCCCACATCGGCAACTTCCGCGCCTATGTCTTCGAGGACCTCCTGCGCCGCTGGCTCAAGTTCAAGGGATTCCGCGTCACCCAGGTGATGAATCTCACCGACGTGGACGACAAAACCATCCGCGACTCGCAGGCCGCCGGCCTGGGCCTGGCGGAGTTCACCGCCCGCTACAAACAGGCCTTTTTCGATGATATCCGCGTGCTCAACATTGAGCCCGCCGAACAGTATCCCGCCGCCACCGACCACATCCCGGAAATGATCGCCCTGATTCAGGTGCTGCTGGACAAGGGCTACGCCTACCACGCCGAGGACGGCGCGGTCTATTTCAGCATCGAACGCTGGCCGCAGTACGGCAAACTGGCGCACCTCGACCGCGACGGCATGCGCGCGGGCGTGCGGGTGAAGTCCGACGAATACGGGAAGGAAAACGTCGCCGACTTCGCCCTCTGGAAGGCGTGGAACGAAAAGGATGGCGACGTGGCCTGGGACTCCCCGTGGGGCCGCGGCCGCCCCGGCTGGCATATCGAATGCTCCGCCATGAGCCAGCGCTATCTCGGCCCCAGCTTCGACATCCATACCGGCGGCGTGGATAACATTTTTCCCCACCACGAGGACGAAATCGCCCAGAGCGAAGCCGCCACCGGCCAACCCTTCGCCACCTATTGGCTCCACTGCGCGCACCTGCTGGTGGATGGCCAGAAAATGTCCAAATCACGCGGCAATTTCCATACCCTGCGCGATGTGCTGCAACGCGGCTTCACCGGCCGCGAAGTGCGCTACGAACTGCTGGCCACCCATTATCGCGCCTCGCTCAACTTCACCTTCGCCTCGCTGGAGGCCGCCCGCACCGCCTTGCGCCGCGTGGATGAGTTCACCGCCCGCCTCGCCGATGCCGCCGGTTCCGCCGCCCCCGCGCCGGAACTGCCCACATGGGCGCGCCTCGCCGCCACGCGCTTTGAAGCCGCCATGGACGATGACCTGAACATCTCCGCCGCGCTCGCGGCCCTGTTCGATGCCATCCGCGAAGGCAACGCCGCGCTGGATGCCCGCGCCCTGCCGCCGCCCGCCGCCGCCGCCGGGCTGGCGCTCTTTGCCCGCTGGGATACCGCCCTCGGCGTGCTCGCCAAACCCGCCACCGCCATTCCCGCCGCCGTGCAAGACCTGCTGGACCGCCGCCAGGCCGCCCGCGCGGCCAAGGATTGGGCGCAAGCCGATGCCCTGCGCGGCGACATTGCCGCCCTCGGCTGGAATGTCAAGGACACCCCCAAAGGGCAAGTCGCAACCCCGCGCTGACCGCCATCATGGCCGCGCCACACATCAACCGAACCCGGGAATAGAGGTCCACACCATGGAACGAGGCAAACTAATCACCTTTGAAGGCCCCGAAGGCGCGGGCAAAAGCACGCAGGCCGCCATGCTCATCGCCCGGCTGGAAGCCCGCGGCATTGAAGTCATCTATACCCGCGAACCCGGCGGCACCAAGCTGGGCGAAGCCATTCGCGGCATCCTGCAATACAACACCGCCAACGAAGACCCCTGTCCCGAAAGCGAAGTGCTGCTGTTTGAAGCCAGCCGCGCCCAACTCGTCCGCCACGTCATTGCCCCGGCGCTGGCGCGCGGCGCCTGGGTTCTGTGTGACCGCTTTGCCGATTCCACCACCGCCTATCAGGGCTTTGGCCGTGGCTTCCCCGTGGACCTCATGGAAACCATCAACCGCTTTGCCATCGGCAGCTCCCTGCCCGATATGACCATCCTGCTGGATGTGAACGTCAGCCTCGGAATGCAGCGCTGCGCCAAACGGCAGGCCGGCCAGAAGATCAAGTATGACCGCATCGAAAGCGAAGCCCTCGACTTCCACGAAAAGGTGCGCCAGGGTTATTTGGAGCTGGCCCGCCGGTATCCCGAACGGTTCCGCAAGGTGGATGCCATGCGCCTGCCCGAGCCCATTGCCGACGATATTTGGAAACTGGTTCACGATGCCTTCCTCACCCAAAAGTAAAATAGCGTTTGCCCATTTTCAGCAGGCGTTCGCCGGCCATCGGCTACCCCACGCGGTGCTGGTCAACGGCGCTCCGCGCGGCGCGGGTGGCGACTTCGCCGAACAGTTGTTGAGCCTCCCGTTTCAGGAAACCAACCCCGCGCGCCTGCGCGCCCATGTGGATATCCGCTGGATTGAACCCGAAAGCAAAAGCCGTCAAATCACCATGGATGATCAAATCCGGCCCCTCCTCGACTTCATCGCCCTGACCTCTTACGAAGGCGGGTGGAAGGCCGCCGTCATCCTGTTTGCCGACCGGCTCAACATCAACGCCCAAAATGCCCTCCTCAAAACGCTCGAAGAACCTCCGCCACGCAGCCTGTTGATTCTGGTCACCGATATCCCCGCCGCGCTCCTGCCCACCATCCGCTCCCGCACCCAGTATGTGGATGTCACCAGCGCCACCCGTGATGCTGCCGCCCCCTGGCTCGAAACCATCCTTGATTTACTGCGTAATCCGCCACTGCGGCAGGCCATTGACATGATCGTTTGGATCGATTGTTTCATTGTTTTTTTTTGTGAATTGAAAGTTTTGGTCGAGGCAGATCGGAAGA
>CAZNGD010000225.1:0-3881 GCA_964572295.1 uncultured Verrucomicrobiota bacterium | reverse complement strand
TGTGGAAAAGTTGCGCGGGTGGTGGATTTATTCGGCGGGTTTTTCGCCGATGCGGCAAAAGCGCAGGGGTTCGCCGGTGGTGGCGTCCGTGGTGGGTTGGGCGGGGCGGCGCAGGGCCGGATTATGGTATTCGGTGGCGGCAATCAGCGCCACGTTGGTCAGGTCGGACGGCACATTGGTTTGGCCATATCTTGTTCCAGCCCCAGGCCGCGACCCGGCCATCGGCCTGCAAGGCGATGCGTGATACACGCCGCCCGCCAGCGCGATGACATTCGTGACGGTGTCGGGGATGACGGCTTGCCGGGTGAGGTTGAAGCCCCATGCCGGCGCCTGCGGCTCGCCCCACTCGTAGCCGGCCAGGTCTTGTCCTGCTGCGGCCACTGCCAGCCATGCGCCCTCCAGAATGCCGCACCTCTTTTTCATTTTGTGCGGCGCGTGTTTCAGGATTGGCGGGTGGCGATGTGTTGGGCGAGGGCGGCGAGGGGATGGGTGTCGCCGGGGAAGCCGGCGAGGGCGGCGAGGGCGGCGGCCACGAGTTCGCCTAGGCGTTGCCGGGCACCAGCCAGGCCATGGACGGAAATGGCGGTGGTTTTTTCGCGCGCGGCATCGGTGCCGACGGCTTTGCCGAGTTGCTCAAGGGTGGCGGTGGCGTTGAGAATGTCGTCGGCGATTTGGAAGGCTTCGCCGATGGCGGTGGCGTAGGCGGTGGCGGCGGCGAGGGCGGCGGGTGAGCCGCCGGCGGCGCGGACGCCCATGCGGCAGGCGCATACAATCAGGTCGCCGGTTTTGTGCTGCTGGATGAAGCGCAGGCGCGCTTCGTCGGGTGGCAGATGCTCGCCAAGGATATCTTCCACCTGGCCGCCGACCACGCCGGTGGAGCTGGCGGCAACGGCGAGTTCGCGGACGATTTCCACGGTGGCGACGGGGGTGCGCGCGGCGAGTTCAAAGGCGAGGGCTTGGAGGGCATCGCCGGCGAGGAGGGCGATGGCTTCGCCGTAGACCTTGTGGCAGGTGGGCTGGCCGCGGCGCAAATCGTCGTCGTCCATGCAGGGCAGGTCGTCGTGGATGAGGGTATAGGTGTGGAAGCATTCGATGGCGGCGGCGGGGAAGAGGGCGGCTTCGCGCGGCGCGCCGCAGGCTTCGGCGCAGGCGGCGCAGAGGATGGGGCGCAGTCGTTTGCCGCCAGCCATGAGGCTATGGTGCATGGCGGCGTGCAGGGGGGCGGGGCGGGTGGCGGCGGGTGGCGCCAGACGGCGCAAGGCGGCTTCGATCCAATGGGCGCCGTCGGCCAAATAGGTTTTCAGATCGAACATGGCGGGTTAGAGGCCCAGGTCCTGATAGCGGGCCAGGCCTTCATAGACCTGGCCGGAGGACGAGGTGAAGCGGATGTGGGCTTTGTCGGGCGTGGCGCCTTTGAGTACGTGGACGGTCAGGCCGGCTTGGAGGGTGCCGAGGGGGCGGGGGTTGGCGGTGTCCAGCGGGTAGAGGAGGGTGGGGCGGGTGAGCACCACATCCTGCTCATCCACTTGGCGCGGGGCCATGAGCGCATCGAGGCGGGAGACCGGGCCGGCGGCAACTCCCCACGCGCCGCGCTTGGCATTTTTGGCTTCCAGTTCGGCTTGCCGCAGGCGGCGGAACCAGGCGTCGGAGGTGCGTTTATAGGGGGTCAAATCGGAGAGGTCGGTGCCGCTGCCAAAGACGCGGGCGAGGCCGTTGCGCACGAGTTCGTAGCCGAGGTCATCGCCGTTGGCGTTGAGGACCATGGCGTAGTCGCGGCTCATTTTGGAGCGGCCAAGGGCATCGGCCAAACGGGAATAGACGGTGAACTTGCCGTCGGCCAAAAAGCGCTCGGTGAACTTGACGGCATCCTTGCCGACCTGGACCACATCGAGGGGGTTGGCAATGCCAAAATAATCGGCCTGTTCCTGCAGGCGTTCGGGGAGGGATTTTTCGGATTCGGGGGTGTCCACGAAATACAGCCGGAACAGGTAGGTCTTCGACTTGATGTTGCCGGCCTTGACGTGGAAGCTGTCGCCATCGTTGGAGGCGTGGGGGATGACCTGGCAATCCACGTATTCGCGCCATTTTTTGGCGGCCTGGGCGTTGGGCGCCAGCAGGAGCAGGGCCGCGAGGGCCGCCACCAGGCTGGCAAGGTTGTGCATGGGCGTTCGCTTCATGCGCCTACTGTGGAACATTGGGCGCGCGAGGAAAAGCAAAAAAGGGGGCGTTGACAAGGAGGGGGCGGGCGACTTCAATGCGGGGCATGTGGCGCATGAGGCAATGGGTGTTGGTATTGGCCGTGGTGGCGACGCCGTGGCTGGCGGGATTGTCGTTCCCTTTTTTATATGACGACATCGGCATGATTGCCGAAAATCCGTTTCTGGAGGACCCGGCCAACGTGTGGACGGTGTTGAGCGGCCGTACGCTGGCGGACCCGCACGTGGTGAACGGGCGGCGGCCGGTGGTGCTGGCGACGTATTTTCTGGATCGGGCATGGCACGGGTTGCAGCCGGTTGGTTGGCGCGTCACGAATCTGGCGCTGCATCTGGGCGGCGTGGCGCTCTTCATGGCGCTGGTGCGGCGACTGACCGGCCACCGGTTCATGGCCATGGCGGCGGGGATTCTGTTCGGCCTGCATCCGGTGGTGTCGGAGGCGGTGCACGCACCGGGCTTCCGGGCGGACCTGTTGTGTTTGCTGCTGGCCTTGCTGGCGCTGCACGGCTGGTTGACTCCCGGCGCGCGCGGCGCATGGCTGGGCGCGGCGGCCACCGCGTTGGCGCTACTGGCCAAGGAAACCGCGCTGGTGTTGCCGTTGGCGCTGGGGTGGGCGTTGCTGCTGTTTCCCGGGTGCGGGCTGGCGCGCCGCGCGGCGTGGCGGCGTGTCGCGCTGGCGGGCGGTCTGGCGCTGGGCTTCTTTCTGCTATGGATGGGGCTGCCCACGGAACTGCAGGCGGCGGGACGGGTCTGGAACGGGGAATCGCTGCGCTTTCCCGAAACCATTTTTTCCGCGCCCGCGCTTTGGACGCGCACCCTGCGCCTGGCGCTGGTGCCGTGGCCGTTGAATGTCACGCCGGGATTTGTGCCGGTGACCTCCGCGCGGTCGCTGCGGCTGGCGCTGGGCGCGGGCTGGCTGCTGCTGTGCGGCTGGGGCGCGTGGCGGGCGCGTCGCGTCGCGCCCGCGTTAGCGCTGGGGCTGGGGTGGATGCTGCTCTTCTTTCTGCCGGTGGCGAATCTCTGGCCCCTGCTGCATCCGGTGGCCGACCGCCATCTTTATCCCGTGTTGCCGGGGTTTGCCCTGCTGGCAGCCTGGGTGCTGGCGGGGCAGTCGCGGCGCGGGCGGACGCTGGGGCTGGGCCTGCTGGCGGTGATCTATGCCGGATTGTCGTTGGTGCGCGTGGGACAATGGCAAACGGCCGCAACGCTCTGGACGCACGCCTATTTTCAGAATCAGCAAAGCGCGACGGCCGCCACGTGGCTGGGCCTGCTGCGCGAGGATGCCGCCGATCCCGCAGGCGCGCGGGAGTGGTATCAGGCGGCCACTGCGGCCAATCCGCAAGCCGCGCCCGCGTGGGCCAACTGGGGAATGTTGGAGGCCAAGGCCGGCAACCTGACGGCGGCGGAACCGCTACTGCGCCGCGTGACGGAACTCCAGCCGGACCAAGCGAAAGGCTGGCGCGACTGGGCGACGTGTCTGGAGCAGATGGGCCGCGCCACCGAAGCCGCGGCCGCGCGGCGCATGGCGGCGGAACAAGCGGCGCGTTAGCGCGGGAACGTCAGGGCAGCGCGAAGCCGTGCTGGGCCCACACCGTCCCCGCGGCATCCGACGTCAGAAACTCCAAAAACGCCATGGCTTGCAGCCGGTTGGCGGCATCCAGCAGCAC
>CAZNGD010000224.1:0-3935 GCA_964572295.1 uncultured Verrucomicrobiota bacterium | reverse complement strand
CCGCCAAGCCGCTTTTGAGGCGTCAATGGGGTGGCATAGTCCGGCATCTGTTTGGCACGCCAAAGACTATTCTCGCATTCGACAGCACAAACCGCACGACTTAAGAGATCTTGCATCGTCGGATCGTCTTCGGACGTAAATGGCAATTCACGGATACCCTTCAATTGCTTGACCGCCGAGTTAACCTTGGCGCGATCCTTGACGCGATAGATCAGCAGGTCTGGCCGTTTGATATGACCAAGGCCGGCCCTTTCAAGACGTTCAAAGTATAGTTCAAAAGCCCGCACATCGTGGTCGGGAGCGGTTCCACTGGGGCCATAAGCCAATGCCAAATACTTGCCAGTCGCGTTCACGGCTTGGGTCAACCGTTCTTCACTCCACACGCCTTGAGATCAGCGCATAAGAAAATCGCTGCCACGAAGACGGCGCGGGTTGAGCAGAAAATCCGCCCAAGGCGCATTGCCCATAGCCCGCAACGTCATCTGAATATCCGCCATCGCAACAGACAAGATGTTCTCAAATGGATGTTCCGTTTGTCTGGACATATCGTTCCCTTCCTTCTGCAGTCAGACCTTATGGCTGGAGTTGGCCCAGCCCGGCCTCCTCCTGGTCAAGAGTGGGGGATCCGCAGGTAAACGGCAGCCCGGCAAGCCGAGCCTGTCCCCAATGCATGAAAACATACAAGCTACAGGCCACACCATAAAACAAGCATACCCCGGAATGGGTTCGCATAAAGACAATCATCGCAGATGCGTTTTGAGCAAGCAATGGCGGTATGCAATGAGAGTCCAAACCTGAATGTCCTCTGACTCGTTCGTCGTTACGGCCTTTGGCCGGTGTCAACGGTCCCGCCGGATGCGGCCCCGTGGATCGTGTGGTGATGTGGACTCCGTGGCGAATTGCCCCCGTTGGGCTGGGCGTTCAATTCTTCCAGCCCAATCGCGTGGATAGCCGCCAGCCCGGCTTGGGGAGTGACGCGCGGTCCCGGGCAATCGTCATCATCGCTTCGGAAACATGGTCCTCCAGATTGGTGGTCAGAATCACGGATTCAAATTGATGCTTCTCGGGGGTGATCACATGCAGTTCCATCCCCGGCAGCAAGCCATCCTGCGCACCGGCATCCAGCCAGACGGCGATCTCTTGGCGCGTTCCGCCGGCTTTCTTTTTGCCCCTGTTCTTGCCAACGGAAATAATCTGGGCCTCAATCGGCTCATTCAGAAGATAGCCCGTGTATTCCGCCGGCACTTCCGGAAACCCGGTCACCGTTTTGAGTGCATCCCGGTCACGAAGCAGGAAATGGCCATGCATGTCCGCGCGCGGCTCCAAGCCGGAATTGATTGCATTGCAAAACTCGATCATGTCCTCCGGCGGGATGAGATAGGTTCTGTCACCCCAGTGAACCGGGATGAAACTGTTGGCGATTCCTTGAAATCCCCGGCGCTCATTCGCGAACGTGAAGGAGAGATGAAGGGTTTGGCCCGTCACGGCGATCGCGCCATAGTTCCGGTCATAGAGCCCCAGGCAGCCATGCCACTCAAAAAGGTGGCCGGACGATGGCGCGAGCAGGAGGAGGATATTTGCGCCCAACCCATCACCATAGTAGTACCGGCCAGCCCATTCGTGTGGGCCGCAGGATTGGATTTCCTCCTCAATCGTCTCGCGCCGCTTCCGCGCCACGGCCTCGGCTTCGCTGGACCGCTTGTCAGGGCCATCATCGGCCAACGCGGACAGTGCGACGGCCAGCAGGCCGATGGTCAGCATGGGTGCTTTCATTTCTTTTCCTTGCGCAGAAGAACAACTTTTAGATGAGGTGACTGAAAAAATCGCCCGACAATTTACGCAAAACGACCGCCCAACCAGTGGTCGGGGCGGCGGGATTTGAACCCGCGACATCAAGGTCCCAAACCTTGCGCTCTACCAGGCTGAGCCACGCCCCGTCATTTGGCGGGAACTCTTGCCCAAAAGTCACGGGCCGTCAAAGCAAAACCGCCGGAGCGCCGCGTGGTGCGCCAAGCGCGCGCGGTTCAGGGCTGGAAACGGAAGTTGACGAATTGCCATGGATCGCCGGTGTCGGGGGTGGCCTCGTGATTTTCCGCAAAGAACACGCGATGCCGCTGCAAGGGCGACCAGGTGGAATGTTGCGACACAATCTGGCCCAAATAGGGCGCGGCATGGCGCAAGATTTCCTCGTGGGGCAGGT
The DNA here is from genome assembly GCA_964572295.1 of uncultured Verrucomicrobiota bacterium. GTDB lineage: Bacteria > Verrucomicrobiota > Kiritimatiellia > CAIQIC01 > Lenti-01 > CAZNGD01. Next base: position 1,735 of record CAZNGD010000224.1, on the reverse strand, counting down.
CTTCGGGCAGGCAGATTCCTTGATTGGGGTTGGCGATGGCCCACAAGACGGCGGACAGCATTCCCGCAGCCACTTGCACCGCCGTGGCATTGGAATGCGGCACTTTTTTCCGCGCTTCGGCCGCGGACAGGATGCTCCCCGTCCACCACGCTTGGAACTTGGGCCCCATGAGCAGCGCGCCCATGCGGTCATCGCCTTCGCCGATTTCGTCGGTGATGATCCGTTTGTTGGCTTGCAGCTCATAGTTGCGGCAGCGCATCTCGTGCAAAGAGGCCAGCGTATCATTGGCTGGCAAATAGGCGTAATGCACCGTGGGGCGATACACCACTTGGCCGCGACGCCGCACCGTCAGGGCGTGGGAAATGGTGAAGGCCTCGCCGTGTGTGACCAGCATGCCCACGATTTCCTGATCGGGAACCCAGGAGCGCACCAGCGTATTCATGCCCATTTGCGGCAAAATGATTTGGTTGCCGGGGCCGTTCTGCGGGACAATGGCCAGCGGGGGCAGGCGCTTTTCATGGGTGCCCCACCCCAACTCACTGGGCGAAATGGCCTCTTCCCACATGCCTTCGATGCTCCACGTGCCCACAAATTCCTCATGCCGTTTGGGAACCCGACTGATCTGACGGTCCCACTCGCTGCAATGAATCACCCGCACCCCGGCCGCGCGGGCCAGCCCGGCGAAGTCGCCCGCCTCCATTAAACGCTGCAACCGGCGAGCGCTGCCGCGGGTCTGGCGGGTTTTCTTCAAGAGGTGTTGCCCAATATCCAGCAACCCCTTCTTCACAAAATGCGAAATGAGTCCGGGATTGGCGCCATGATCCAAAATGGCGGTGGGGGCATGCCGCGGGACGGCGGCCACCGTGGTCAGCACTTTGTTGTAGCGCACGTACAGGGACTTCTCAAACGTCGTGCGCTGCGTGCTGGCCCCCGTGCCATCCCATGATTCAAGCGAGGTGTTGACGTATAACACGCCGTTTTTGCGGGCCCATTCCATGATGTCGAAGCAATCAATGCTCCACGCCAAATCGAGGATGATCCCGCCCGCTTCCACGTGGGTGGACAGCAGGCGGGCCAGGTTGATGGCGGTGACGCGTTCGCGGACATAGCGCACGCCTTTGGCGGTCCACGGTTTCAGGATGTCGGCGCAATCGGCAAAATCAATGACCGTGATGCGATGCAGCGGCACGCGCAAATGGCGCGGCAACATTTTGAGCAGGGTTTGCGCCACGATGCCAAAGCCAATGAGCAAAATGCGTCCGTGAAAATCTTTCATGAGTATTCTCCTTTTGTCTGCAGCCGGCGCCGGGCCGACCATTGCCGAATGGGCCACCTCCCTGAATTGGCGGACAGCAACCGCACTACCCCAGTGGGAAGCGAAACTCTTGCGGCACGGGATCGCTGCCTTCCCACACGACGCGCCGGAAATGGCCGGGGTCGGTGTTGCCTTCGGTGTTGATCAGCAAAATCTGCGAGTCGGGGCCGAGCTTCATCCGCTGCTTCAGCTCCTGGAGCGATTCGTGTTCGGCAATATACATCATGGCCGCCAAGGTGACGGCCCCCGATTCGCCGGAAACGATGAACGGATCACCGGAAACCGGCACCGCATACACCCGCATTCCTTTGGCCGCCACAAAGTCCGGGCACGACAAAAAGAAGTCCGCGCAATGGTCCAGGATTTCCCACGCAATGGGGCTGGGGTCGCCGCAGGCCAGGCCGGCCATGATGGTATCCA
>CAZNGD010000223.1:0-3940 GCA_964572295.1 uncultured Verrucomicrobiota bacterium | reverse complement strand
AAAAACAACGAGGAAAAATGAGAAAAAGTGTCAAACGGAAGCCAGGACTTGACACGGCCTCACCGCGGCCGGCTACAATAAGACAGGAAATCCAACCGCCCGCCGGGGATACAATCCCGGCCTACAAGGGCCTGGCTGTTGACTGTAGCCGCGGACGGTGAACGCGGGAGATTTTTTTCCAGACACCGGCCTCACCGCGGCCGGCTACAGGAAGACCAACAGCCCGCCGCCGGTACAACGGCGGCCTACAGGAAGACCGGCAGCCCGGCGCCGCGAAGTGGCGCGTTTATAAAGAGGCCGTGCCGGGCCTTGCCTGCTGTGCGCAGCACGTGCCTGCGGAGGATTTCTTGCGGATTTTGGCGGGGCTGTTGCACCAAAATCCGCAAGAAATCCTCCGTCCCAAGCGCCGGAAGCACCAGAACAGTACGCGCCGACAGCTACCTACCCCCGCCCCACTCCTCCCCTCCCGCGCACTTAGCGTCGCTGAATCCACTCCGGTAAGCGGTAACGCAAAGCCAGCGCCGCAGCGGCATCCTGCACCGCTGGCGGCACCTCACGGCGAGTCCAGCGCGACAATCCCCAAGCCTGCGCGATGGCCGCCGCCAAAACCGCTTCATATTCCGCCGCCCGTTGGCGGGCATCGGCCAACTGCAGCGAGCCCTGATAGAGCACCGTGTCGCCGAACCGCCGGATGGCCCCGCCCAGCACCTTCGCGCCCGCCAGCAGAACATCCATCGTCACCGGTTGCACAAAACATTGCGAGGCCCCCCCCGCGTGATGGGGCGCGGCGCTGCCGCCGCGCGCGCACAATTCGGTCGCCAAGCCCATCTCCCGCAATCCGTGAGCGATTGCGGTATGCAGCCGCCGATACAACACCGCAGCGCGCATTTCGCCCGCGCCGGGAAACACGCACGAAAAGGTCCCATCGTGCAGATGCGGCACCACACCACCGCCGGTGGGCCGCCGGGTGTAGGACTCGCCGATCCCCGGCGGCAGCGTCGCCGCGACTTCGCGGATGCGCTGCGCGTAGCCGAAGGTGGCCGCCGGCCCGCGCCAGCGATAAAACCGCAGACAAAAATGATCCGGCTGGGCGCGGGCCAAGGCTTCGTCAGATGCCATTTGGGCAAACACATCCAGCGGCGGCGACTGGAGCAAATCGGCCTTCATGGCTGCATCCTATTCCGGCGGTTGGGCGGGCCACGCCACATTGGGATTGCGCGCGGCGGTCAGTTCATCCAGCCGCCGCACCGGCAAGTGGTGCGGCGCATTCTTCACCTGCTCCGGCGCGGTGCGCGCCTCGTCGTGAATTGCGCGCAACGCCGTCACAAACGCATCCAGCGTGGCCTTGGATTCCGTTTCGGTGGGTTCGATCATCAGTGCCTCGGGCACATTGAGCGGGAAATAAATGGTTGGCGCATAAAACCCGTGGTCCAGCAGGCGCTTGGCCACATCCAGCGTTTTGACACCGTGCAGCCGGTCCGGTTCCGTGCGCAACACGCACTCGTGCAGGCAGGGCTCATCCACGGCTGGGGGGAACTGGTCGCGCAATTTGACGCGCAGATAGTTCGCGTTCAAAATGGCGTTCTCCGCCACGCGCCGCAACGAGGCGGCATCGTGCTGGCGCAAGTAGGCGTAGGCCTTCAGCGCCACGGCCACATTGCCCGCAAAACTTTTCACCCGCCCGATGCTGCGCGCGCCCCTGGTTTGCAGGGCATGGCGCCCCTTCCGACACACCACGCGCGGCAGCGGCAGGAAGGGTTCCAGCGCGGCGGCCACCCCCACGGGGCCCGCGCCCGGGCCGCCGCCGCCATGCGGGGTCGCAAAGGTTTTGTGCAAGTTCACGTGCAGGATATCCACCCCGAAATCCGCAGGCCGCGCCAACCCCAGCAGCGCGTTGAAGTTCGCGCCATCCATGTATAGCAACGCGCCTGCCGCATGAACCACCTCGGCAACTTCGCGGATATGCGTTTCAAAAAGGCCCAGCGTGTTCGGCACCGTCAACATCACCAACGCGGTTTGCGGCCCCACGGCCGCGCGCAACGCGACCACATCCAGCCGCCCGTTCGGCTGCGATGCCACCGTCTTGACGGCGAAGCCGCCCAACGCCGCCGAGGCCGGATTGGTGCCATGCGCGGAATCCGGCACCACGATTTCCGTCCGCCGCCGGTCTTTGCGCGCGCGGTGATAGGCCGCCGCAATCAGAATGCCCGTCAACTCGCCGTGCGCACCGGCGGCCGGTTGCAGGGTGAATGCCGCGAGCCCGGTCAACTGCCGGAGCAGTTGCTCCAACCCGTACAGCGCCGCCAATGTGCCCTGCACCGCCGTATCGGGCGCGGCAGGATGCGCCGCCACGAAGCCTGCCTGCCGCGCAAAATCTTCCAGCGCGCGCGGATTATATTTCATGGTGCAGGAGCCCAGCGGATAAAAATGCGTATCCAGACAGAAGTTCAATTGCGACAGCCGGGTGTAATGCCGCACCACATCCAGCTCGCTCAGTTCCGGCAGGCGGGGCGGCGCGGTCCGCAATGTCACGCCCGGCAGCCACGTCGCCGCCGATGCCGAGGGCGCCGGAAAGCGCAGCCCGCGCCGCGCCGGCACACTTTTTTCAATGGAGAGCGGTTCGCGGTTGTTCATGGGACCACCGTGCGCAGCGCCGCCGCGTAGCGTTCCAAATCGTCGGCGGTGCGCGCTTCCGTCGCGCACACCAGCAGGGCGTGGTCCATGCCGCGATACCCCTTGCCCAACGGCACCCCCGCCAGAATCCCCTTGCGGCTCATGGCTTTGACCACCCGCGCCGCCGGGATGGGGCACTCCACCACGAACTCGTTGAAAAACGCGCCATCGAAGCGCAAGCGAAATCCCGGAATGGCGCCAATCCGTTCAGCCAACTGATGGGCTTTGTCCACGTTCAACTCCGCCATTTCGCGCAGCCCGGTCGGCCCCAGCAACGCCAGATGAATCGTCGCGGCCAACGCACACAATGCCTGATTCGAGCAAATGTTGGATGCCGCGCGTTCCCGGCGAATATGCTGCTCACGCGCCTGCAACGTCAGCACAAAGCCCCGCTGGCCTGCGGCATCGGTGGTCATGCCGCAAATCCGTCCGGGAACATGCCGCAGATATTCCTGACGACAAGCCAACAATCCGAGATAAGGCCCGCCATAATTCAGCGGATTGCCCAGCCCTTGTCCTTCGCCCACGGCAAAGTCCGCGCCCCATGATCCCGGCGCGGGCAACACGCCCAAGCTAATCGGGTCGGCCACCGCAATCACCAAGGCGCCATGCGCCTTCGCCAGTGATGCCAGCGCCGCGCCATCTTCCAGCAAACCAAAATAGTTCGGCGAGGGCACCACCAGTGCCGCCACGGAATCATCCAGCCGCGCCGCCACTGTTTCCGGATCCAGACGCCCGCCAGGGCAAGGCAGCGTCACCAGTTGCGGTTCGCCGCGCGCGGCAAACAACGTGCACAGTGTCGCGCGCCACTCCGGATGCACGGTCTCCGGCAACAGAATGACCCGCCGCCCGGTGATGCGCGCCGCCGCGTTGGCGGCCTCGGCCAGCGCCGTCGCGCCGTCGTAGAGCGACGCATTGGCCACTGCCATGCCGTACAGCGCGCAAATGGAACTCTGAAACTCATACATCGCCTGCAGCGTGCCCTGACTCGCCTCCGCCTGATACGGCGTGTAGGCCGTCAGAAACTCGCCGCGCTGAATCAACGATTGGACCGCCGCCGGAATGTGGTGCTCCTGCGCGCCGCCACCCGCGAAGCTGATCAACCGCCGATTTTGCGCCGCCAACTCACGCGCGTGCGCCAGCAGTTCCGGCTCGGTCAACGCCGGGGGCCACTCCGCCACGCCTGTTTGCAATTCAGCGGGAATCTGCGCCAACAGGTCCGCCAACGACTCCACGCCAATGTCGCGCAACATGGCCTGCTGCTCGG
>CAZNGD010000222.1:0-3982 GCA_964572295.1 uncultured Verrucomicrobiota bacterium | reverse complement strand
AAACACAGCGCGTTGGCCAGGGTGACGATGGCCGGAGAGGTGGTGCGCCATGTGGGATAGATGGCCGCCAACGGCAGGGCGCGCGAGAGATGGCGACAGGGCGCCACACGCAAATCGAGCGTGGTCAGTTGTCGTTGCGCGCGCAAAAACAGCGCGGTTTCGGCGGGGGTCATTTGATGGCAAAAAGGGGTGGGCACCAGGCCGACAAACGAAGCGCAGGCGGGATCGAGCAGGGGGCCATCGGGCGGCGTCAGCATGAGCGGGTCCGGGCGGTCGGCCACAATGAGCCGTTTGCCGGCGCGCGCGCAGGTTGCCAGCAGCAGGCTTAAGGACGAAACGTAGGTATAGGCCCGGCACGCGATGGTCTGAATGTCGAACACGATTACATCCACCTGCGCCAGCATGGCCGCAGTCGGCGCGCGGGTGGAGCCATAGAGCGAGAAGATCGGGATTTGCCAATCCGCATGCGCGGCATCGGTGATGTTTTCGCCAGCCCCGCCACGTCCGAAGAACCCGTGTTCGAGACCAAAAAGCGCGGTGAGCTGGACTCCCTGGTCACGCAGATGGGCCGCAGCGTGGCGGCCATCGCGCACGACGCTGGCCGGGTGGGCCACGAGGCCCACGCGCTGCCCCGCCAGCCATTCCAACGGCAGGTTTTCAATGCCTGGGCAGATCGCAGGGCGGGTGGTCATGGCGCGCACCGTAGCAAAGTCGGCCCGGCCCGCCGATGCAATTTTTCGGGGTGGCGGCACGGTGGACAAAACGCGCGCGGTTGGGCATCCTGCATCCATGACAACCGCCCTCCTTGCCCAATATGCCGATGAAATTCAACAAGCCGCAGAGCTGATTGCCACGGCGCGCCATTTGACCGCGTTCACCGGCGCGGGGATGTCCGTGGAAAGCGGCATCCCTCCGTTCCGCGGGCCGGGCGGCATTTGGAACAAGTATGATCCCGAAGTGTTGGATTTGAATTTTTTCCAACGCGAGCCGGAGCGATCGTGGTCCGCCATTCGGGAGATGTTCACCGACTTGCTGGGCACGGGGGAACAGCCGGCGGTGATGCCCCACGAAGGGCATCGCGTGCTGGGCAAATGGATCGCCGCCGGCCTGCTGAAAATGGTCATCACACAAAACATTGATGGCCTGCATACGGCCGTCGAGAGCCGCAACGTGGTGGAATATCATGGTCACTGCCGCAGCATGACGTGCCTGAACTGCGCCCAGGAACAGCCGTTCGACAAGACCACCACGCAAGCGCCTGTGCCGCGTTGCGCCTGCGGGGGCTTGCTCAAGCCGGACTTCGTCTTTTTTGGCGAAGGCATTCCGCCGGCCATGGCCGAACAAGCCGAGGCCGCAGCGCGTCAAACCGACTGCATGTTGCTGGTCGGCACGTCGGGCGCGGTGTATCCGGCAGCCATGCTCCCGGTGCTGGCCAGGCGGGCGGGCGCCACGCTGATTGAAATCAATCCGGAGCCGACCGGGTTCACCGCGCAGATGACGGACCACTATCTGCCCCTGCCGGCGGGTGGGGCGTTATCCGCGCTGGATGCCCAGGTCAACCGTTTTTTGCGCAATAATAAATCGTAATCCAGGATTGACGCGCGGCGCGCGCGGGCGTATGGTTCTGCGCAATTCCGCCGCCATCCGGGCATGACCGCTCCGGGCGCGGCCGGGTAACAAACTACACGGAGATATGAAAATGGCGATCAAGGTTGGCATCAATGGATTCGGCCGCATTGGCCGGTTGGTTTTTCGCGCCGCAATGGAAAATCCCCAAATTGAGGTGGTGGGCATCAACGATTTGTTTGACTCCAAGCAACTGGCGTACATGTTGAAGTACGACAGCATTCACGGCGTATTCAAGGGCCCCGTCGAGGCCGCCGACAACGCGCTGGTGGTCAATGGCCGGAAGATTCGGCTGACGGCGGAAAGAGATCCGGCGGCCCTGAAGTGGGGCGATGTCGGCGCGGAATACATTTGCGAATCCACCGGCTTCTTCCTCGAAAAGGCCAAGGCGGAAGGGCACATTCAGGCCGGCGCCAAGCGCGTGGTCATGTCCGCGCCCTCGAAGGATGACACGCCGATGTTCGTCATGGGCGTCAACCACAAGACCTACGCGGGCGAAGCGTTTGTGTCCAACGCCTCCTGCACCACGAACTGCCTGGCGCCAGTCGCCAAGGTCTTGCACGACAACTGGGGCATCGCCGAAGGATTGATGACCACCGTGCACGCGACCACCGCGACCCAAAAGACCGTGGACGGCCCCGGCGGCAAGAAGGACTTCCGTGGCGGGCGCGCGGCGGCGGGCAACATTATCCCGTCCTCCACCGGCGCGGCGAAGGCCGTGGGCAAAGTGATCCCCGCGCTGAAGGGCAAGCTGACCGGCATGGCCTTCCGCGTGCCGACGCTGAACGTGTCGGTGGTGGATTTGACCGTGCGCTTGGAAAAGGCCGCGGGCGCGGATACCGAATCCGCCTATGCCGCGATCAAGGCCGCCATGCAGAAGGCTTCCGAAGGCGAGATGAAGGGCATTCTTGGTTACACCACCGAGGATGTGGTCTCCACCGACTTCAACCATGACGCGCGCACGTCCATCTTCGACGCGGGCGCGGGCATCATGCTGAACCCCAGCTTCGCCAAGGTGGTATCGTGGTACGACAACGAGTGGGCTTATTCCAACAAGCTGCTCGACCTGATCGTGCACATGAACAGCGTCAAATAAACCAAGCCCGATGGATGATGAACCACGCGGAGAGCGGCAACCCCGCTCTCCGCTGTCATAAACAGGAGCGGCGAGTGAACAAGAAAACCCTGCACGATGTCAACCTGAGCGGCCGGCGCGTTGTGATGCGCGTGGATTTCAACGTGCCCTTGAAGAATGGCGTGATCAGCGATGCCACCCGCATTGAGGCGGCGTTGCCTTCCATCCGGCATATCCTGGGGCAGGGCGCGCGGCTGGTGCTGATGAGCCACCTTGGCCGTCCCAAGGGCAACGGCTATGAGGCGGACTTCAGCCTCAAGCCGGTGGCCGATTATTTGGCCAAGGCCTTGGGCCAGCCGGTCGCGTTTGCGGCCGATTGTCTCGCGGCCGATGCCGAGGTCGCCGCGTTGGCGCCGGGGCAGGTGCTCCTGCTGGAAAACACCCGCTTCCACAAGGAAGAGGAAGCCAAGGTCAAAAAGACCGACGCAATGTCCGCCGAGGACCACCAGGCGCAGAAGGCGGCGCTGAAAGAAAAACAAAAGGCCATGGCGCGGAAGTTGGCCTCCTATGGCGATGTGTTCGTGAACGATGCCTTTGGCGCGGCGCATCGCGCGCACGCCTCCACCGCCGTGATCTGCAAGTACATTGCCACCAGCGTGGCCGGGTTCCTGCTCGAAAAGGAAATCCGCTATCTCGGCAACGCGGTGAATCATCCGGCGCGGCCGTTCGTGGCCATTTTGGGCGGCGCGAAGGTCAGCGATAAACTCGCCGTGGTGAACCACCTGCTCGACAAGGTGGACACCCTGATCATCGGCGGGGGCATGGCCTATACCTTCCTGAAGGCCCAGGGGCACGAGGTCGGCCAATCGTTGTGCGAGTTGGACCAGCTCGACTACGCGCGCGACATGCTGGCCAAGGCCCAAACCAACAACAAGCAGTTGCTGTTGCCCGTGGATAACGTGGCCGCCGACAAGTTTGCGGAGGATGCCGCGACTCAAATCGTCGGCCAGGATATTCCCGCCGGTTGGATGGCGCTGGACATTGGACCCCAAACCATCGCGGCATATGCGGCGGCCATTCAGGGGGCCAAGACGGTGGTCTGGAACGGCCCGATGGGCTGCTTTGAAATGGCGCCGTTTGCGGCCGGCACCTTCGGCGTCTGCGCCGCGGTGGCGGCCAGTGGCGCCACCAGCATCATCGGCGGCGGCGACAGCGTCAGCGCCGTCAACAAGAGCGGCCTGGCCGCCAAGATGACCCACATCAGCACCGGCGGCGGCGCCA
>CAZNGD010000221.1:0-4038 GCA_964572295.1 uncultured Verrucomicrobiota bacterium | reverse complement strand
GGCAGGACAAAGTCGCCGTGGCGGCGCGCGTTTTGCAGGATATTCAGCCGGGGCTGCACCTGACGCCGCTTTCGTGGTTTCTGGATGCCGCCACCGCGCCGCGCGCGTTCGCCGAACACCCGTGCGAGGTATTGCTCGATGCCATTGACTCGCTGAATCCGAAAACCGCGCTGCTCCTGGCCGCGCGCCGCGCCAAGGTGCCCTTGATTCTCACCTGTCTCGGCGCGGCCCGGCGGCGCGACCCCGCCCAAATTGCCGTGGCGGATTTGGCGGCGGCGCACACCTGCCCGTTGGGCCGGTTGCTGCGCAAGCGACTCGCCAAACACGGCGGGTGCGGCGGCATTCGCTGCGTATTTTCCACGGAACGGCCCGCCCCGCTGCCCGCAGCCGCCCGCCCCGCCGCCGATGAGTTTGTCCGCGGGCGGCTCCGCCCCCCACTGGGGAGTTTGCATTGCGTGACCGCCACCGCCGGCCTCCGCGCCGCCCACGAAATCCTGACCTTTTTGCCATCCGAAAAAAACAGATGCCGCCCGCCCGACGGGTCTGCTATACTGCCCCAACTATGACGTGGCCGACCATTCGGGAAATCTTGGCGGCGCGGCGCCAGCCGACGCTTTCGCTGGAGTTCTATCCGCCCAAGGACCCGCTCAGCTTTGGCATTCTGGGCAGTTCCATCGAGCGGATGCGGCCCGTCCAGCCGGATTTTGTCACCTGCACCTACGGGGCGGGCGGTTCCTCGCGCGAGCTGTCGTTTGCCGCCTGGGAGCTGCTGGCGCGCACGGGTTTCCAGCCGGTGGTCGCGCACCTGACCTGCGTCGGCGCGTCGCGCGCGGACCTCGTCGCGCAGGTGGATCGGATTCATGCCGCGGGCATTCGCAACATCATGGCGCTGCGCGGCGATCCGCCCCGAGGCGAAACCGAGTTCACGCCCGCGGCCGATGGCCTGGCCTATGCCGCCGACCTCGTCACGCTGATCAAAGAGCGCCATCCGGATATCTGCTGCGGCGTGGCGGGCTATCCGGAAACCCACCCCGAAGCCGCTTCACCGGCGGACGACCTGCGCCACCTCAAAACCAAAGTCGCGGCCGGCGCGGATTTCATCACCACCCAGCTTTTCTACGATAACGACGTCTATTTCCGCTTTGTGGAAGCCGCCCGCGCAGCGGGGATTGCCGTGCCCATTTTGCCGGGCCTGATGCCCGTGGCCTCCGCCGCCCAATTGACGCGCTCGCTGGCCTTCAGCCGCGCCACCGCGCCGGCCGCGTTGCGCGCCGCGTTGACCACGGACCACGCCGCCGCTGCCCGGCAGGCGGGCCTCGCGTGGCTCACCGCGCAAATCGAGGGCCTGGTGGCTGGCGGCGTGCCGGGCATCCACCTCTATATCCTCAATCAAGCCCGGACCATTTTGGAGCCCCGCCTCGCCGAATGCCTTGCGCGCTGGCGGCGGCTTCCTGCAGGAGCAACCACATGAAAATTCTCATTACCGGCGGCATGGGTCAACTCGGCTGGGATTGCCGCGAAGTCTTCACCGCCCACGAAGCGCTGGCCCTTGATCTGCCCAACCTGGACATTACCGAAGCCGCCAGCGTGGATGGCATCCTCAGCCTCTGGCGGCCGGATGTCATCGTCAACTGCGCGGCCTATACCGCAGTGGACCGCGCCGAAACCGATGTGGCCAAAACGTGGAACGTCAACCGCGAAGGCCCCGCCCTGCTGGCCTCCCGCGCCAAGGCTTACGATATTTTTCTGCTGCACATCTCCACCGACTACGTGTTCGATGGCGCGCGCCCCGTGCCCGAACCCTATGTCGAGAACGATCCGCCCAGCCCCGTCAGCGTCTATGGCAAAAGCAAACTCGCCGGCGAACGCGAAATCCGCGAGCGCGCGCCGCGCCACGCCATCATGCGCACGGCCTGGCTCTACGGCGCGCATGGCTATAACTTCCTGAAAACCATTTTGCGCCGCGCCGTCACCGACCCGCGCCGCGGACTGCGCATCGTCAACGACCAGTTCGGCACCCCCACCTGGTCGCGCCGCCTCGCCGAGCAAATCCTCGCCGTGATCGAAGCCGATGCCACCGGCCTCTTCCACGCCTCCGGCGAAGGCCATTGCTCGTGGTATGACTTCGCCAGGGAATTCATTTCCCTGATGAAGGTGGATTGCGAAGTGCGCCCCTGCACCACCGCCGATTACCCCACCCCCACCGTGCGCCCCGCCAACTCCATCCTCGAAAACGCCAACCTCAAAAAAGCGGGCCTCAACCGGATGCAGGACTGGCGCGCCGATCTCGCCGAATATGTCGCGCGCTACCGCGAAGCCCTCCTGAACGAAGTCCGCGCCTGACCATGCCCCGCGTGTTCCAGAATCTGCTCGTCACCGGCGGCGCCGGCTTCATCGGCGTCAACTTCATCCGTTGGCTCTTCGCCCAGCCTGACGGCCCGCGGCGCATCATCAACGTGGACAAGCTGACCTACGCCGGCAATCCGCTCTCGTTGCTGGACCTCGCGCAAAGCGCGGGCGAACGCTACGTGTTTCACAAGGCCGACATCTGCGACGCCGCCGCCATGAAGCAGATCATCGAAACCCACGCCGTGGATGCCATCGTTCACTTCGCCGCCGAAAGCCACGTGGACCGCTCCATCGTCGCCCCCGACGAATTTGTCCGCACCAACATCATCGGCACCTACACCCTGCTGCAAGCCGCCCGCGAACACGCCGCCCAAATCCAACTCTTTCACCACGTCTCCACCGACGAAGTGTTCGGCAGCCTCGGCGACACCGGCTTCTTCACCGAGGCCACCCCCTACGCGCCCAACTCCCCCTACTCCGCCTCCAAAGCCGCCAGCGACCACCTCGTGCGCGCCTATCACGAAACCTACGGCCTCCCCACCACCCTCTCCAACTGCTCCAATAATTATGGGCCGTACCAGTTTCCGGAAAAATTGATTCCGCTCATGATCCTCAACGCCCTCGAAGGCAAGCCGCTCCCCGTCTATGGCGATGGCCTGAATGTCCGCGATTGGTTGTTCGTCACGGACCATTGCGCCGCCATCTGGCAGGTGATGCGGCACGCCGCGCCGGGCGCCACCTATAACGTCGGCGGCCGCAACGAACTGCCCAACCTCCGCGTGGTCGAAAAAATCTGCGACCTCGTGGAGGCCCAGGCCCCCCCCCTCCCCAACGGGCAGTCGCGCCGCAGCCTCATCACCTTCGTCAAGGATCGCCCCGGCCACGACCGCCGCTACGCCATTGATTGCGCCAAAATCGAACGCGACCTCGGCTGGCAACCCGCCGAAACATGGGAAACCGGCTTCGCCCGCACCGTGGAGTGGTATCTGCAAAATGCCAAATGGTGCGCCCAAGTCCGCTCCGGCGATTATCAAAAATGGATTGCCGCCCATTACGGTTGAGGCGCCTCCCCCCGCCGCCGCCTTGGATGCTTGAAACGCACGGGTTTTTATGCCAAGGTTACGCCGTTGACAGCCGTTGGCCCGCGTGATAGTTTGATGAACAATTGTTCACATATAGGAGTACCCCATGGCCCCCAAGACCCCCGCCGCCGCAAAAAAAGATGCGAATAGCGACCTGCCGCCCGCCCTCAGCGCGGTGCTGGCCCAAATTCAAAAGGAATTCGGCGAAGGCGCCATCATGCGCCTGGGCGCCGATGGCGCGGTTGCCCGCATCCCGGCCATTTCCACCAGCGCGCTCACGCTGGATCTCGCCCTGGGCATCGGCGGCGTACCCCGCGGGCGCATCATCGAAATCTTCGGCCCGGAATCCTCCGGCAAAACCACCCTGGTGCTGCACATCATCGCCGAGGCCCAGAAAAACGGCGGCATGTGCGCATTCATTGATACCGAACACGCCCTCGATCCGCACTACGCCCAAAAAATCGGCGTGGATATTGATAACCTGCTCGTCTCCCAGCCGGACTCCGGCGAAGAAGCGTTGATCATCGCCGATCAGCTCATCCGTTCCAACGCCCTCGACATCATCGTGGTGGACTCCGTGGCCGCCCTCGCTCCGCGCGCGGAACTC
>CAZNGD010000220.1:0-4083 GCA_964572295.1 uncultured Verrucomicrobiota bacterium | reverse complement strand
GACCTGGCCCGTCACCAACGGCAACGCCAGCGGCAAATCACCCTTCACGCTCAGCAGTTTTGCGCCGGGCGTTTTCCTCTTCACGCTCAATGTCAGCAATGCGTCATTCAGCATTGTGCAAACGGTCACGCAAGAGGTGGTGGTGACCAGCATGGCGGCGCAGGGCAGCTTCGTGGGCCCGGCCAACCCGACGGCCAACATGGTGCCGACGGGCGGCGGCAGCCTGTGGTCGGCGGATTTCCATATCACCAACAACGGCCCGGTCACGCTGCGCTTTGTGGCCAACAACGGCGCGGCCACCTGGGGCGTGCCCCCCGGCACGCCCAATTTCACCCTGCCGGTGAATGGCACCATGCAGCGCGACAAAACCAACCATGCCACCATCAGCGGCGTCACCCCCGGCCGCTATGGCATCACCTTCGATCAGGTCTCCGGCGCCTTCACCTGCCGCCGGATGTATGCCGACAACGCCGGCATCAATCTGCTGAAAAATCCGGGCTTCGAGATCACCACCGCCAACGATGGCGGCGACGCGGTGGATTGGGGCTCGTGGCAGGCGTGGCCCAAGCGGGTCGCCGATGGTTTTGGCCCGCACGCCGGCAACTGGTGCGGCGCCATTCATGGGCAATGGTATGAAGAGTGGACCGACTACGGCTCCTTCGCGCAGGATGTGGCGGTGACAGCCGGCAAAACCTACAGCGCGTCGGCCTGGCTCAAGGCCACGCCCAACTGGTCCGCCAGCACCATGCAAATCAAGATCGAATGGTTGAATGCCACCAACGGCATCGCCGGGCCTGATGTCATTCAGGACATCAGCAGCCTGACCACGAACTGGGTCAAATACTCCGTCACGGGCACCGCGCCGGAGACCGCCACCAAGGCGCACGTGGTGTACCTCTGCTCCGGCTCCACCACCAACAGCGGGTCCACCATGCAGGTGGACGATGCCGAGTTCCGCGTGGTGGCCTCGCGCTCGCAAAACTTCGATTCGTGGGGCTCGCTGGCCGCCTATGGCTCCTTTGCGCCGGATTGGTCCATCACCAGCGGCAAAACGGTGTATAACGTGCCGCCGGGCCGCCCGGCCGCGGAGGTGTTCATCTCGCAATACATCGAAGGCACCGGCAACAACAAGGCCATCGAAATCTATAACGGCACGCTGAGCAACCTGGACCTCAGCGCGCAAAATTATGTGCTGCAGCAGTACGACAACGGCTCCCTGACGCCCACGGTGTCCATCCCGCTCTCCGGCGTGTTGCAGCCGGGCACCACGCTGGTGGTGGGCCGTCCCTCCACCCCCGAGGAGTACAAGCCGGATGACGCCATCACCGGGCAGTTGCATCTGCTCACCAATAAATACCTCACCTTCAATGGCGATGATGTCATCGTGCTGCGCAAGGGCGGCACTAACGGCCCGGTGAAAGACCGCGTGGGCCAGGTCAGCGCGAATGCCTCCGGCTCGGCCTGGAGCCGCAACACGCGCGACCATACCCTCACCCGCAAAAGCACCATCTTCACCGGCACCACCAGCGCCGTGACCGCCGCCTTCCCCCTGACGACCGAATGGATCATCTCCGAGAATGACGATTTCAGCGGGCTGGGCTCGCACGACATTTCCTACATTGACCCCAACGAGCCCTACACCCCCGCCGGCTATAGCCTCATCATGAACACCAACGCCACGCTCATGAGCGGCGAACTCTCCGGCGGCGTGGGCGATATCAGCTTCTGGTGGCGCACGGAATCCATGAGCCCCGCCGTCACCATGGTCATTGAGACCGCAACTTCCGATTCCGGGCCGTGGACCACCAACGTCACCTTGAGCAGCGTGGCGGCAAGCAACTTCACGTACTTTGTGGCGGCCATCAACCGTGGCGATGCCACCTATCTGCGCATCCGCCAGACCGCGGGCGCCACCAACCGCTTCCGGATTGATGAAGTGGTCATCAGCGAACTCACCAGCACCCGCCGCACGGAAGACTTCCTGGGCTGGGTGGACCCCGCCTACGCCCTCCCCGGCAACTATGCGCGCTACGGCTGGGCCATCCAAAACGCCAGCATCACCACCAACGGCCTGTCGCAAACCCGCGCCGCGCTGCTGGGGGCCGGCAATAGCTGCGTCGTCTCCCCATCCTTCGATGGCGGCCTCGGCGAAACCCGCTTCTGGGCGCGCGCCGCCGATCTCGGCGAAACCGGTTACCTCGTCCTGCAAACCACCACCAACGCCGGCTCCAACTGGACCACGCAAGCCTCCTTCGCCGTCACCACCGGCAACACCTTCTCCGCCTGGCTGTTCATGGATATGCCCAACGCCCAGGCCCGCATCATCAGCGACCCCTCCAAACCCTTCGCCGATACCATTGTGGACAGCATCGAAATCCGGCTGCCGATGATTTACCGCAACCAGAACTTCGATGGCTGGCCCACCAAGGGCCAATACGGCACCGGGCAAGCGCTCTTCCAAGGCTGGACCGTCGAAGACTGCATCGTGGATTCGCAAAACGCCGATGTCGGCCAGGTGGCCCGCCTCAACACGCCCGTCGGCAACTTCATTTGCAGCCCCTATCTGCAAGATGGCCTGGGCGCCATCAGCTTCCGCCTCGCCAAGTGGGCCGCCAACGATACCGCCACCACCCTGCAAGTGCAGGTCTCGCCCAACGGCACCGCGTGGACCACAATCGCCACCGTCGCCAACCAATCCGCCACCTACAGCACCTTTTCGATGTTCCTCTACGACACCACCAACCATTACCTGCGCCTCTACCACAGCGCCGGCGTCGCCCGCGTGCTGGTGGATGACATCCGCATCGCCACGCCCAAGCCCCGCCCCGAAGTCCTGATTGTCCCCGGTCTGGACCCCGCCCCCTTGGTGGATACCCCCCTGACCCTGATCGCGGATCTGGTCAGCCGCTATGGCGCCTCCGTGGTGTCCGTCACCGGACGCTACCGCATTGCCTCCGGCGGTTGGGTCTATGTCCCGATGGTCCCCGGCGAAACCGCTGGCCGGTATGTCGCCACCAACACGATTCCCGGCCAGCCCGCGGGCACCCTCATCCGGTACAGCGTCACCGTGCAATACGCCGGCATCGGCGCGGTGACCAACTCCCCCAACTATGCCACCAACACCATCTCCTCCGCCGTGCGCAGCAACACCATCTCCTCCGTGCAGCAAGGCTCCGTCTGGATCAACGAGCTGGGCTATACCTCCTACACCACCAATGAACCATTCGTCTTCTTCGATCACGCCCCCTGGTTCCTCTATACCGGACAAAACCACGAGTTTGTGGAAATCTGCGGACTGGCCGGCGCCGATATCAGCGGCTGGAAATTGCAACTCGCCCTGGGCTCCGATTTGGACATTGCCGCCAACAGCAATCAAGCCATCTATGCCACCTACACCTTCCCCGCCAACACCATCCTGAGCGACCAGGCCAACGGCTTCGGATTCTACGTGGTGGGCGACACCAATTTGGCCGCCAGCAACACCGTTGACCAATTCCTCACCCAACTCGTCCCCACCAGCGTGAACCCCATCGCCGTGGAATACAAAGACCACATCTATGACGGCGTCGGCGTGGTCCGCCTCGTGGACATGTACGGCAATCTGGTCTATTCCCTGTCCTATATCGGCTACGCCAGCGGTTCCGACCGCATCCCGCAAAACCAGGAAATATCCGGCACCAACAGCGTCGGCCTCATCGGCGACGGCTCCGCCTACCCC
This sequence comes from uncultured Verrucomicrobiota bacterium, assembly GCA_964572295.1. Taxonomy (GTDB): domain Bacteria; phylum Verrucomicrobiota; class Kiritimatiellia; order CAIQIC01; family Lenti-01; genus CAZNGD01. Next base: position 365 of record CAZNGD010000220.1, on the reverse strand, counting down.
GATTTCGAATGGGAAACCGGCGGCTTCACCATCGGCGCCCCCAACGGCGGACAAAACCTGCAAGCCCCCGGCCCCACCAATCAGTGGGCCAACGCCTGGCACCTGCCCGCCACCCTGATCACCCCACTCGACACCAACATCACCGCCGCCTTCCACATGCTCGACCCGCATCCCCCCGCCATCCAGGACACCGTCAACATCTACTACGGCTACACCAACACCGCCTACACCAGCCCCACCGGCACCCTCTACCACCGCCGCAGCGGCGTTGGCGTCTGGTCCTTGATACCCATGACCCTCCGCGAAGGCTCCCTCGACGCAAACGGCCACGCCCACGTATTCCCCACCCTCCCCGCCCGCACCTA
>CAZNGD010000219.1:0-4088 GCA_964572295.1 uncultured Verrucomicrobiota bacterium | reverse complement strand
GGTCACCTCTTCGGTGATCGGATGCTCCACCTGAATGCGCGTATTCATCTCCATGAAGTAGAACTCCTGCGAATCCTCGTTCCACAAAAACTCAATGGTGGCCACGTTGCGCAACTTGCAGGCTTGCGCCGCGCGCACGGCGGCCTTCAGCAGTTTTTTGCGGCGGTCCGGCGTGAGTGCCGGGCTGGGCGTTTCTTCCAGCAGCTTCTGATGCCGCCGCTGAATGGAGCAATCCCGCTCGCCGAGTTGATAGACGTGGCCGTGGTTGTCGGCCAGGAGTTGCACTTCGATATGCCGCGCCCGCTCGACCAGTTTTTCAATGTAGACATCGGGATTGCCGAACGCGCGTTCGGCTTCGGCCTGCGCGGTCATGAAGCCCTGCACCAGGCTCATGTCGTTGCGCGCGATCCGCATTCCCTTGCCGCCACCGCCCGCCACGGCCTTGATCAAGACCGGATAGCCCAGCTTTTTGGCGATGACCAGCGCATCATCCTGGCTTTTCACCACGCCATCGCTGCCGGGTGTCACCGGCACGTTGGCCTTCTTCATCATTTCCCGGGCGCGCGACTTGTCGCCCATGTCGCGGATGTTGTCCGGCGACGGCCCGATGAAGGTGATGCCGCACTCTTCGCAGATGTCCGCAAAGTGCGCGTTTTCCGACAGGAAGCCAAAACCCGGATGGATGGCATCCACATCCGTGACTTCCGCCGCACTGATGATGTTGGCAATCTTCAGGTAGCTTTCGGAGGATGGCGCTTTGCCGATACACACCGCTTCGTCCGCCAGTTGCACGTGCAGGGCGCTTTCGTCCGCCTGCGAATAAACGGCCACCGTCCGGATGCCCATTTCCCGGCAGGCCCGGATCACGCGGACGGCAATCTCGCCCCGGTTCGCGATCAGGATTCGTTTGAACATGAGGCCTCAGCCCTTCTCAATGAGGAACATCGGCTGGCCATATTGGACCGCCGTGGCGTTTTCCACCAAAATGCGTTTGATGATGCCGCCGGTCTCGGCCTTGATTTCATTCATGACCTTCATGGCTTCGATGATGCAAACCACCGTATCCTTGTTCACGCGGCTGCCCACCTGCACAAACGGATCGGCATCCGGCGACGTGGCGCGATAGAACGTGCCCACCAGCGGGGAGGGAATCGGCGTGAGGCTGTCTTCCGGCGCCGCTGCAGGGACGGGTGCCGCGGCTGGCGCGGCCGGCGCCGCCGGGGCGGCGGCGGGAACCATAATGGGGGTCATGGCCGGTGCCATGCCGGGGGCCGCCATCACCACCGGGGGCGGCGGCGTGCCCCGCTTCAACTGCAACTTGAAATCCTTTTCTTCAATCGCAAATTCGCTCAAGTCGTGCTCTTGCATCAGCGCGACAACCGTCTTGATCCGTTCCAGGTCCATAGGCTTCGAACTCCTTCGATACGGCTGGCTCTGCGCCAACCAAACAGACCAAGTAAAACATTTTACTTGAGTCTTGGCAACTCGTTTCATATCTACTTGTTTTTATCCGGGAAGCAATCTTTTTTCCGTGAAAAGTGGGGCGGCGCGTTTTTCCACCCGCCCCCACCCCCGCCGCGCGCCACAGCCTCGGGGTTTTCCCGCTTCCCATTTGGCGGGGGCCCTGCTAGAGATGGGCTCATCGAGAAAAGCCCCATGCCAGCCGCCGCCACCAACCCGCAACAGCCATCCCGCGAGCCCCAACTGGCCCTGCCGCTTCACCGACGCATCATCCCCCCCCTCCCTCCTCCTCCCCCCGCCCGCGCCCGGCCATGACGTTGGAACTGTTGATTGCCACCTACGGCTACTACGCCATTGCCCTGGGCGTCTGCTTCGAGGGCGAAACCATCCTCGTGCTGGGCGGCCTCGCTGCGTACCAAGGCTACCTGTCCTTTCCCGTGGTGCTGATTGGCGCATACCTCGCCACCCTCACCACGGATCACCTGCTCTTCTACCTTGGCCGCCACAACGGGCTGGCCTTTCTGACCCGCCGCCCGCGCTGGCAGGCCAAATCCGCGCGCGTCATGGGCCTGATCCGCCGCTACCAAACCCCGTTGGCGCTGTTCTTCCGCTTTTTGTACGGGCTGCGGGCCATCGTGCCCTTTTCGCTGGGTCTCAGCGGCATTTCGCGACTGCGCTTCAGCGCCTGCGATCTGCTGGGCTCGACGATCTGGGTGGCCTTCTACGGCTCCCTGGGCTTTTTCTTTGGCCACACCGGCCAAGCCCTGCTGCAGGGCCTGCCGCGCAAAGAATACATTCTCTTTGCCGCCGTGGCCGTCATCGGCAGCCTGCTCTGGGCCCGCTACCGCTGGCGATTGCGCCGAACCATCCGCGCCACCGCGGATCCCGCGTCCGCCGACAAAAAAGCGCCGGCCTGACATGCAGACCGGCGCTTCATCACGTTTGGCTGTGCATTATTGTACCGGCACCACGCTCATGCCCTTTTCCGCGCCGCTCAACGGCGTGCAATAGGCAATCTTTTCCTTGGCATCGGTCACCGTCGTGGTGCCCACGGTGGTGATTTCCGAATCGAGCACTTCGCCCGTATCCGGGTCCACCAAATCCTCGGTGGTGCCCACTTGGAACCGCTGGCCCACCGCCACGCCTTCGCGCGTGCCGCGATTGATCACCAGCTTGTCGCCGCTGACCAGCATGATGGAGCCTTTCCACGGCACACTGGCCAATTGCGCTTCCAGAAACTCCACGCACTGCACCACGGCATCTTCGCAGGCCTTGCCCACGTTATCGTTCTGGAAGCCGGCCAAATCGCCGCCCAGACCGCCCAGCGCGCCGCCGTGATAGCCCACGCTCAGGCCGCGCCGCCCCGCCTGGCCCACCACCTTCTGTGACGCCTTGACCTGGCCGGTTTCGCTATCCACCAGATAAATCGTGATGTTCACTTCCGCCCGCCCCTTGGAGCCGCCCAGCGAAATACCGCGGAAGCCGATCCCGCCGCTGCCGCCGGATGTCTCGTCCTGCACATGCGTAATGGAGCCGCGCACCAGCAACTGCGCCGGGGTCATGCGGCCCATCTGCGGGGCCTTCGCGCCGCCTGCCATCCGGCCGGTCGCCGCCAAATCCTGCTCCGCCATCGCTTCCTGGCGCATTTCGCTATCGCCCAATACAATGAACTTGCCGCTTTGTTGCAGCGCATCGGTCAGGATGGTCGTAAAGCCGTTGCCCACATCCCACCGCCCGGACCAACCGGCTTCATTCGGGAACTTGGTCACGGTAATCGAATAGCGCAGATTGCCGCCCGCGCCATACGCCACCGCCCCGCCAAAGAGCCCAATCAACAGTCCCACCCGCACGATTTTTCCAATGTGTCTCATTTTGCTCCCTTGTTGTTGTTGTCCGGCACGAGGCCGATTGCATTTTTGCGGAATATAGGCTGCCTCGCGCCGAAAAACAAGCGGGGTGTGCCGCAAACGTCCATGGCCCCATCAGTGGGAGGTTGAATGTCCGTCGGCGGCGCGGCGGCGGCGGCGCCACACTCAATACACTTCCCGGCGCAGGCCGCGGACGGCGAGGGCATAGCCCAGCAGGTTGAGCAGCAGCCAAACCACCACACTCACCGCGGGCACCCACCAGCCCCAATTCTGAAACACAATCGCCTCGCCGCTGCCGCGCATCGTCATCCAAATTTGCGGCGCCAGCGGATGATGAAAGAAGAATCCGCCCCAGATGATTTGTGTCGTTGTCAATGTCGCATCCGTGCCAAGAATCCCGAAGGTCAGCCCCCCAAACATCGGCAGCGCCAGGCACCACAAAAACAGCACCGCCCCCGCCGCCAAATAGGCGCTCAGCGACCGCCCGAACAACCCCGACAACCCCAGCGCCAGCGTCGAGAGCGTCAGCCCCGCCAGCACATTCAGCCCGAAACACGCCAGATACACCCACAGCTCCAACCCGCCCCACAACGCCGACCAATAGTTGAACCGCCAGTTGTCCGCAATCTCCACCGACCTCGGCCGCACCACCGGCACGCGCAACGGAAACGCCGACGACAGCTCCCAACGCTCCTCCAAGGCAACCGGCCCAATCTTGACCTCCGGCAAAATATCCAGCACGAAGGAGTCTCGATCAAT
>CAZNGD010000218.1:0-4096 GCA_964572295.1 uncultured Verrucomicrobiota bacterium | reverse complement strand
CAAGTGAAGGACGTGGCGCAGCGGGAAGGAACGCGGGTCATCGAGGCCTCCGTGCCCTTGGCGGAGTTGTTTGGTTACGCCACGACGTTGCGTTCTTTGACACGTGGACGCGCCGGGTACACCATGGAACCCACCCGGTTCGATGTGGTGCCGGAAAGCCTGTGCCGGGAGTTGATGAACCGTTGAAAGAATAGAGAACATGAGCGGACAACGAATCAGAATACGGCTGAGGGCCTTCGACCACCGGATGCTGGACCAATCGGCCAGCGAAATTGTCGAGACGACGAAGCGCACGGGCGCCCGCGTGGCGGGCCCGATCCCGATGCCCACCCGCATCGAGCGCTATACGGTGAATCGCAGCGTTCACGCGGACAAGAAGTCCATGGAACAATTTGAGATCCGCACCCACAAGCGGTTGCTGGACATTATAGACCCCACGGCGAAGACGGTGGATGAGCTGAAGAAGCTGAATCTGCCGGCGGGCGTGGACATCCAGATCAAGATTTAAGGGGGAGGACAGCCATGCAAACATTGATTGGCAGAAAGATCGGCATGACGCGCGTGTATGATGACGCGGGCGTGCAGGTGCCGGTGACGGTGGTGCAGGTGGGGCCGTGCACGGTGGTGCAGCGCAAGAGCGCGGAGTCGGATGGCTACGCGGCGGTGCAACTGGGCTTTGCGGAGCAGAAGGAATCGCGGTTGACGAAGCCGCAGCAGGGGCATTTCAAGAAGTCGGGCATCGCGCCGGCGAAGGTGTTGCGCGAAGTGCGCCTGGCGGCCGGCGAGGATGCCAAGGCGGGCGAGGTGCTGACCGCGAAGATTTTTGAAGGGGTCAAGTTTGTGGATGTGCTGGGGCAAACCAAGGGCCGCGGGTTCCAGGGCGTTGTGAAGCGCTTCAAGCTGGGCGGCGGTCGGGCGAGCCACGGCGGCGGTTGGCTGCGGCGGCCGGGGTCCATCGGCGGGCGCGAAGAGCCGGGCCGGATTTTCCGCAACAAGAAGCTGCCGGGCCACATGGGCGCGGTGAACGTCACCACGCAGAATCTGCGGGTGATCAAGGTGTTGGCCGACGACCACGCGCTGCTGCTGGAAGGCGCGGTGCCGGGCCCCGTGGGCGGCATTGTGCTGGTGCGCAAGGCGATCAAGAAGGCGTAGGACGAGTCATGAGCAAAATTGCCATATACAATTTGGACGGCGCGACCGCCGGCGAGCAGGAGTTTGCGGCGGACCTGCTGGAAACCCAGCGTGGCGGCCAGGCGGTGCTGGATGTGGTGACGGCGTACCGGGCGGGTCTCCGCCGGGGCACGGCCTCCACCAAGAAGCGCGGCGAAGTCAGCGGCGGCGGCCGCAAGCCGTTCAAGCAAAAGGGCACCGGGCGCGCACGGCAGGGCTCCTCCCGGTCACCGGTGCTGAAGGGCGGCGGCGTGGTTTTCGGGCCGCAGCCGCGCAGCTATGACAAGAAGGTCAACAAGAAGGTGGTGGCGTTGGCGTTCCGGCGGGCCTTGAGCGAGAAAATCCAGGCCGGCGGCGTGGTTGTGGCCAACGGGTTGGAAGGCGTGGAAGGCAAGACCAAGGCGTTGGCGGGCCTGTTGCAGAAGGCGGCGGGGCGGAAGGCCACGCTGTTTGTGACCGGCGCGCCGAATCAGAATCTGGTGCGCGCGGCGCGCAATGTGCCGCGGGTGGCGGTGACGACGGCGGCGCAGGCGAACACCTACCAGATCATGCGGTATCCGGTGATTGTGACGGATGCGGCGGGGCTGACGGCGTTGCAGGCGCGGCTGGCGGAAGGGGCGAAGTAAATCATGAAGAACCTGATTGTCAAAAAGCTGCTGGTGACGGAAAAAGGCACGCGCCTGAAAGAGGCCGGCAACCAATATATTTTTGCGGTGACCCGCGCGGCGAACAAGCTGGAAATCCGCCGCGAGGTGGAACAGCGGTTCAACGTCAAGGTCAAGGATGTGAACACGATGGTGCGTCCGGGCAAGGCCAAGCGGCTGCGCACGGCGGCGTATGGCCGGACCCCGGACTGGAAGCGCGCGGTGGTGACGCTGCAGGCCGGACATACCATCGAGATGGCATAAGCGAGGATCGAACATGGGTCTGAAAAAATACAAGCCAGCCACGGCGGCGTTGCGCTTCACCACGCTTTCGAATTTCGAAGGCCTGAGCAAGAAGCGCCCGGAACGCGGGCTGATCAAAATCAAGAAGAGCAAGGCCGGGCGCAATGCGGCGGGCCGGATTACGGTGCGGCATCGCGGTGGCGGGCACAAGAAGTTTTTGCGGCAGGTGGATTTCGTGCGGCACGACAAGCGGGACATCCCGGCGAAGGTGCAGGCGTTGGAATATGATCCGAACCGGACGGCGCGGCTGGCGCTGCTGGCCTATGCCGATGGCGAAAAGCGTTACATTCTGGCCCCGAACGGGCTGGCGGTAGGCGCGACCATCATGGCCGGCCCCAAGGCGGAGCCGACCGACGGCAACGCGTTGCCGCTGGCGAACATTCCCATCGGAATGCCCATTCACGCTTTGGAACTGACCCCCGGCGCGGGCGCCAAGATGGTGCGGAGCGCGGGGATGGTGGCCCGGGTGACGGCGCGCGATGCCGACTACGTGCTGGTGAAGTTGCCTTCCGGCGAGCTGCGCAAGGTGCGCGGCGCGTGCTATGCGACCATCGGCCAGGTGGGCAACCTGGAGCATGAGAACATTTCGCTGGGCAAGGCCGGGCGCAAGCGCTGGAAGGGCATCCGCCCGACGGTGCGCGGCGTGGCGATGAACCCGGTGGACCACCCCATGGGCGGTGGCGAAGGCCGGACCTCCGGCGGTGGGCACCCGGTGACCCCGTGGGGCCAACTGACCAAGGGCAAGAAGACCCGCAGCGGGCGCAAGCCGTCGAGCAGGTTTATCGTGGAACGGAGAAAGAAGTAACATGACGCGCTCAATCAAAAAGGGACCGTATGTGGAAGACCACCTGCTGAAGAAGGTGGATGCGCTGAACAGCAGCGGCGCGAAACGCCCGATCAAGACGTGGTCGCGGCGCAGCATGATCCTGCCGGAGTTTGTGGGCCATACGTTCACGGTGCACAACGGCAAGGTGTTCACGAGTGTGTTTGTGACGGAAAACATGGTGGGACACCGCTTGGGCGAGTTTGCGCCCACCCGGACGTTCCGCCGTCACGGCGCGGCGACGGATAAGACGATCGCGCTGAAGTAAGAGATGATTGGATGATGGGCTTCCGTCGTGGCTTGCGGCTGTTATGGGCCGTGCCAGTGGTGGGAGCGGCGTTGGCAGCGGGCTGGTGGTCCGGCGCGCGGTCAGCACCAAATGGTTCTTTGACGACAGGGCCGGCGTCCGCGCCGGCGCGTCTTGAGATGGAGCCCGGGCCGGTCCCGGAGGCTCCGGTTAAGGCGGAGACGGCCGAGGCTTCGGTGCAGTCCGCGCAGGATGAGTTGACAACAACCATCCGCCCGGACGGGCCAGCAGCAGCGGCCGTGGGCGGCGCGGCGGATGGCCATCATGATGAAGTATTGGACTTGGTGACGAGCGAAGCGCGCTTGGTGACGGTCCGGCTGGCGCAGGAAAATGCCGAATTGCGGCGGGCGGTGGCGGAACTGACCCGGCGGATTCGCCAGTTGAGCGTGGCGCTGGCCGAAGCGCAGGCGGGCCTGGATGTGCAGGAGGCGCGGCGGACGGCCGCGGCGACGCCGCCGGCGGTGGAGCCGCTGGATGCGCCGCGCGAGATGCGGCTGGTGGACGTGAACACGGAACTGGGTCTGGTGATCCTGGATCAGGGCGCCCGGCAGGGAGTCCGGTATGGATTGCCGCTGACGGTCCTGCGGGACCGGCGGCGCGTGGCGCGGATCCGGGTGGTGGATGTGAGAGAGCGAATTGCCGGCGCGGCGGTTGAGGAAACCGCGCGTGGCGATTACCCCCAAACAGGGGACCGGGCGGTGCTGATTCGGCCGGAAGGTCCTTGAGGAACGAGACATGGAAATTATAGCAGTAACAAAGTATGTACGGTTGACGCCGACCAAGGCGCGGGACCTGACGCGGGCCATCACGGGCATGAGCGTTGGCCAGGCGCTGCAGGTGGTGGAGTTG
>CAZNGD010000217.1:0-4101 GCA_964572295.1 uncultured Verrucomicrobiota bacterium | reverse complement strand
CCTCCGGCTTGCCCGCCAACACCGCGATGGCATCGGCATCCAACACCAGCGGCGCCGTAGTTTCCAGCAAGAGGCGGGCAACCAGTCGGCGGGCTTCCGGGTCGCGCGTCAATCCCGGCCCGACCAGAATCGCGGACGCTGGCGGCCAGACGCTATCCGGGCTGAGCGCGCCCTCCACAATGGCTTCCGGCACGCGCGCCAAAATGGGATGCACCGCGCTTTCGACGGTAATCACGCGCGTCAGGCCCGCCCCAGAGCGAATGGCGCCTTCGGTCGCCAGGACGATGGCCCCGGCGAATTGCGCGGACCCGCCCAGCAGCAACGCGGCGCCGTAGGTTCCCTTGTGGGCGGCGCGTTCGCGGCGCAGCAGGGCCTTTTGCACATCCATGGGGGCAATCAACTGCAAATCGGGCCGGGCATCCGGCATTTCCCGTACGAACTTGGCGGGCAGCCCAACGGGCACCAGGGACAACGAGCCCGCCACCGCGCGCGCTTCCGGCGCGGCCATGCCGATTTTGGGCATGCACATGGAGACGGTGAAATCGGCGGTGACGCAACAGGGCCCGGCCTCGCCGGTGTCGGGATTCATGCCGGTGGGCACATCGGCGGCAATGATCAGCGAGCGCGCCTGCTTATCGCGCAGATATTCCACCGCGCGGCGGATATCGCCGAGCAAGTCACCGCGCGCGCCGGTGCCCAGCAGCGCATCCACGTGAATGGGCGGCGTCAAGGTGAGGCCGGTGGCCTGCTGCCATGCCTTTTCGCCGACCATTTCGCGCCACGGCACGGCGCTTTTCTGCAGCAGATCAAAATAGAACTTGGCGGAGCCGCGCAATTTTTCGCGGGGGCCGACCAGCCATACCTCCGGCAATAGACCGGCCTCGTGCAGGCTCATGGCCGCCACAAACGCATCGCCCCCGTTGTTGCCGGGGCCCGCCAGCAAACGCACCGCCGCATTGCGCCGGCCCATTTGCGCGGCGACATCCTGCACCACGCGCGCCAACCCCTTCCCCGCCCAATCCATCATGGAAAGAGCCAAGGAGCGATCCAACGCAATCGCCTTGGCCTCGGCGGTGCGCAGCGTTTTGGCGGTGACCCATTTCATGGTTTGAGCAGCCCCTTCATTTCCCGCACCGCGCGCACCAGGCCGACCATGACGGCGCGCGCCACGATGCTATGCCCGATGTTCAGCGTGTGCAAATGCGGCATGGCCCGGAGAAAGGCGGGCAGGTTGTCATAATTCAAGCCATGGCCCGCATTGACCTGCAAACCGAGGCGGTGGCCGTGCTTGGCCGCCGCCACGAGCCGCCGCAGTTCCGCGCGCCGCGCCGCGCCGGTCACATCGCAAAACTTGCCGGTATGCAACTCCACCACGGGCGCGCCCAAGGCCACCGCCGCCTCCAGTTGGCGCGGGTCCGGTTCAATAAACAAACTCACCACGATGCCCGCAGCTTGCAACTGGGCGACGGCGGGTTGGAGTCGGCGAAACTGACCCGCGGCATCAAGCCCGCCCTCGGTGGTCAACTCCTGGCGGCGCTCCGGCACCAGACAGACCTCGGCCGGGCGCGCGCGCAACGCGATGCGCACAATGGCCGGGCTATTGGCCATTTCCAGATTGAGCGGCACGCGCAGCGTCTTGCGCAGCGCGAATAAATCGGCATCCTGAATGTGGCGGCGATCCTCGCGCAGGTGAATGGTGATGCCATCCGCCCCGCCTTTTTCGCAATAGGCCGCCGCCTCCACGGGCGCCGGATAGATCGTGCCGCGCTGCTGGCGCAGCGTGGCCACATGGTCAATGTTCACGCCCAGTTTCATGGCGCGGGCGGTTCCGCTGGCGGGCGGGGGCTGGCGGCATCGGCCTTGAAGAACAGGGCCAGCGCCGTCAGCAGCAGATAGGCCACCACGGCCACCGCGATGGTTTGCGTCAATTCCACCCAAACAAGACTCATCACGCTCTCCTACAGCAGCGCCCGGCCATCGGCCTCGGCAAAGAAATGCGCCTGGGCCATGTCGAAAACCACTTCCACCGTATCGCCAATTTGCTTGCGGCAGGACGAATCCACGCGCGCGGTGAAGTTGTTCTGCCCGGTGTTGGCGTAGAGGTACACCTCGGAGCCCATCATTTCCACCACTTCCACCAACGCCTTGACCACCGTTGCCGCGGGGGCATCGGGGCGGGCGGAACGGTCGTCAATATGTTCCGGCCGCAAGCCCATGGTGACGGCCTGGCCGACGTGGGCCGCCAGCTTGTCGGCCGCAGCGCCCGCCAACGCCACGGTGAAATGTTCTTCCGCAAAGGCCACCGCCGCCCCATCCCGCACAATCTTCCCCTTGAAAAAGTTCATGGGCGGACTGCCGATAAAGCCGGCCACAAACTGGTTCGCGGGGTGGTTATAGATATTCAGCGGCGTATCCACCTGCTGAATCCAGCCATCCTTCATCACCACGATGCGGTCGCCCATCGTCATGGCCTCGATTTGATCGTGGGTCACATAAATCATGGTGCTCTTGAGCCGGTTGTGCAGCTTGCTGATTTCCGCGCGCATTTGGACGCGCATTTTGGCATCCAGATTGGACAACGGTTCATCGAACAAAAACGCCTTGGGTTTGCGCACGATGGCCCGCCCCACGGCAACCCGCTGCCGTTGCCCGCCGGAGAGCGCCTTGGGCTTGCGCTCCAGGTAGTCCGTGATGCCCAGGATTTCGGCCGCATCCATCACCCGCTTGTGGATTTCGGCCTTGGGATATTTCCGCAATTTCAGGCCAAACGCCATGTTGTTATACACGCTCATGTGGGGATACAGCGCGTAATTCTGGAACACCATCGCAATGTCCCGGTCTTTGGGCGGGATGTCATTGACCTTCTTGCCGTCAATGTAGATGGCGCCACGGCTGATGTCCTCCAGCCCCGCCACCATGCGCAAGGTGGTGGATTTTCCACAGCCCGACGGCCCCACCAGCACCACAAATTCCTGGTCCTGGATTTCCAGGTTGGCATCATGGACCGCGGTCACATCGCCGGGGTAGATTTTATACACGTTTTCGAGAACAACTTTGGCCATGGCACAATACTCCGGGCGGGCGCGCCAGACGGGCAGCCCACATGGCTCTTGCTTGTATCATTCCGTAAAAGTCAGTGTCAAAACAATCCCCGACCCCGCCATTGTCCGGCCGCCACGCAACGATGTCGTGGTCCTTTCTTGTAATCCCGGCGGTCTTTGCTAGGTTGACCGGGATGCAAGCCGCGGCAACGCAATTGAAGGTTAAGGTTCTGGTGGTGGGCGCGGGCCCGGCCGGGTTGGCCTGCGCCATTCGGTTGGCGCGCGCCGGTCACGACCCCGGCGAGATTCTGGTGCTGGAGAAGTCCGCCCAGCTTGGCGGCCATTTGCTATCCGGCGCGGTGATGCGGCCGCAGGCCCTGCAGCAGTTGCTCACGCCCGCAGAATATGCCGCCCTGCCCCTGGGCCCGCTTGTCACGCGCGACACGTTTCACGCGCTGCTGCCCAAGGGTGCCATCCGCGTACCGTTTGTGCCGCCCAAAATGCGGATGCGCGGCCTGCCGCTGGTGTCGTTGAGCCAACTGGGCCGCGCCTTGGGCGAGGTGGCCGCCGGGCTGGGCGTGGAAATCCTGACCAGCCAGACCGCCGATGAGCTGCTCTGGGACGGGAACCGCGTCAGCGGTGTGCGCACCCTCGATGATTCCATTTTGGCCGATGTCACGGTGCTGGCGGAAGGCCCGGCCGGCCTGCTGACCCAAGCCGTGGTGGCCCGGCAGCCGCAATTGGCCGGGCCGAATCTGCAAACGTACGCGCTGGGCATTAAGGAAATCGTGGAGGTTCCCGCGAATCCGAAGCCGGTCGGCACCGTGGCGCACACCTTTGGCGCGCCGTTGGGCGGCGCGATCTACGGCGGCGGCTTTATTTATCACATGGCTGAAACCCACGTGGCGTTGGGACTGGCCATCGCGTTGGATTATCATGACCCGAACACCTATCCGCACGATTTGTTCCGTCAGTGGAAGCGGCACGCCTTTGTGCAACGGCATATTGCCGGCGGCAAGACGGTGGAATATGGCGCGCGCCTGGTCCCCGAAGGCGGCTG
>CAZNGD010000216.1:0-4119 GCA_964572295.1 uncultured Verrucomicrobiota bacterium | reverse complement strand
AACAGGAAAAATGAATGGGGTTTTGAATTATCCGCATCATTGGCCTCTGTAATCAATTATGACCTTTTCTTCCCTGTTGATGAATTATTCAGGCCAGACTCCCAGACTCCATAATATTCACGATACCACTCGATAAAGCGCGCAATGCCGGTGGCCAGGGGGGTGGCGGGGGCAAAGCCCACGTCGCGCTCGAGGTCGGCCACATCGGCGCAGGTGGCGGGGACATCGCCCGGCTGCATGGGCAGGTCGCGGCGGATGGCCGGGCGGCCCAGCGCGGCCTCGATGGTGGCGATAAACTCGTCGAGCGTCACCGGCGAATGGTTGCCGATGTTGTACACCCGGAACGGCGCAGGACTGGTGCCTGGATCGGGCGCGGCGGCATCCCACGCGGGATTCGGCTGGGCGATGCGGTCGCTCACGCGCACCACGCCCTGCACAATGTCATCAATGTAGGTAAAATCCCGGCGCATCTGGCCATGATTATAAACCTCAATGGGCTGGCCGGCCAGAATCGCCTTGGTGAATTTGAACAGCGCCATGTCGGGGCGGCCCCAGGGGCCATAGACGGTGAAGAAGCGCAGGCCGGTGGTGGGCAGGTGGTAGAGGTGCGAGTAGGCGTGGGCCATCAGCTCGTTGGCCTTTTTGGTGGCGGCATAGAGCGAGATGGGATGGTCCACGTTGTCGTGCACCGAAAACGGTTGCTGCGTGTTGAGCCCATACACCGAGCTGCTCGACGCATAGGCCAGGTGCGGGGTTCGCGCGTGGCGGCAGGCTTCCAACATGTTCAGAAAGCCCACGATATTGCTCTGGATATAGGCGGCGGGATGATCCAGCGAATAGCGCACCCCCGCCTGCGCGGCCAGGTGAATCACGCGGTCGAACGCGCGCCCGGCAAAAAGCGCCTGCACCGCCGCCGCATCTTCGAGATGCCCCTGCACGAACGTAAAGCCCGGCTGCGGCCGCAACCGCGCCACCCGCGCCTCCTTCAGCGTCACGTCGTAGTAATCGTTGATGCTGTCAAAGCCGGTCACGGTGTCGCCGCGCGCCAGCAGCGCCTGCGCCACATGGTAGCCGATGAAACCGGCGGCGCCGGTCACGAGGATATTCATCAGAGCAACTCCTGTTGAAAGCCCGGCGGCATCAAGCCCAGCAGCCGGTGGGCTGCGGCCGTGGCGGTACGCCCCTGCGGCGTGCGCGCCAGCAGCCCCTGTTGAATCAGATAGGGTTCGTACACTTCTTCCAGCGTGCCCGGTTCTTCGCCCACGGACACCGCCACCGTGGCGAGGCCCACAGGCCCGCCGCCATACTTTTCAATGATGGTGGCCAGGATGCGCTTGTCCATTTCGTCGAGGCCGTGACGGTCCACATCCAGCATGGCCAGCGCGCGGTCGGCCACCTCGCGCGTGATGCGGTTATCGGCCCGCACCTGGGCATAATCGCGCACCCAGCGCAGCAGATTGTTGGCGATGCGCGGCGTGCCGCGGGCGCGCGCGGCAATCTCCTGCGCGCCATCATCCGCGATGTTCACTCCGAGAATCTCCGCCGAACGCATGACCACCGCAAACAGTTCGTCCGCCGCGTAATAATCCAGGCGGTTGATCAAGCCAAAGCGCGACCGCATGGGCGCGCTGAGCAACCCGCTGCGCGTGGTGGCCCCCACCAGCGTGAAGCGCGGCAGATTCAGGCGCACGCTGCGCGCGTGCGCGCCCTGATCCAGCACAATATCAATCACAAAGTCTTCCATCGCCGAATACAGATATTCCTCCACGCTCTTTTGGATGCGGTGGATTTCGTCAATAAAGAGGATTTCGCCCTTTTCGAGATTGGTCAACAGCCCGGCCAGATCGGCCGGCTTGGCCAGGATGGGCCCGGAGGTGGCCTTCACGTTGGCCCCCATCGCCGCGCCGAGGATGTAGGCCATGGTGGTCTTGCCCAGCCCCGGCGGCCCGCACAGCAACACGTGATCCAGCGACTCCCCCCGCCCCTGCGCCGCCGCCACGCTCAATTCCAGCCGCTCGCGCACCTTGCCCTGCCCGACAAAATCCGTAAAGCGTCCCGGCCGCAAAGTCCGTTCAAATTCGACGTCCGCGCGGTTCAGGGTTTCAGATGCAAAACGGTCGCTCATGCGTTGTTCGTGCCAGTCGGGCCACTAAACCAGAAAGGGCCGCGCATGACAAGCGCGAGCAAACCGCGCCCCGCCCGCACCCGGCCCGCGCCCGGCCTGCGGCGGCGGCGCCCGGCTGCCGCCTATTCAACCACCACGCGATAAAAGCGGGAATGATGCTCCTCCGTCGGCGCGGCCAGCAGATCCGCGATCCCGCTGGCCGAGCGCACCGTGCCAATCGCCTCCCACTGCGGATTCTCCAGCGTCGCCGTCGCCTCCACCGTCAGGGTGAGCCCCGCCGCGCCGGTCACCACCATCGCCCCGCCGCCGTCCTCGTTGGCCGCCCACGCCAGCTCCACCGCAGCGGGTTGAATTCGCCAGATGCTGCCCGCCTCCGCCCCCACCAGCCGCTCCCAGTCCCCCGTGTAAAGGCTGCCCAGCCCCACATAAAACCGGTTGCGATACAGCTCAAACGACAGCGGCACCCCCGGCACGACAAACTCGCTGGCCAGCCACCACTGCGCGAGGTCCGCCGACGCATAAATCTGGCCGCGCCACGTCGAGTTGGGCTTGACCGACTCGGCCGTCATCACGTAGCACAAGCCCTCCCGCGTCATCACATCGCGCACACAAGTCCCCGCGAAAGCCGCCACCGGGCTGGCCGCGCCGCCCGCCTGGATTTGCGCCGCCGTAATGTGATACAGCGGCGTCGGGGTGAGCATGTAGCGCACCGGATAGGCGTAGAGCAGACCCGCGCCGACCCGCGCGCGGCGGGACATGGACAATTGGTCCAAATGCAGTTGCGGCGTCACCACCTGCAGCGTGGCCCCGTCATACACATAATTCGTCGGCCCCTGCAAAAACACAAAATCATCAAACGCAATCGGCGCGCTGTATTGCGCCAGCAGCACCGACCAGCTGGTGCCCATGTTCGTGGACACCAGCGTGCGCGCCTGCTGGTTTTCCATCGTGATGCTGGAAAACAGCCGACCTTGAAACAACGCCACATCGTGCGAATGCACCCCGTTGGTCAGCGTCGCCTTGCGTGTCCAGCCATTATTCCCCGCCTGCTGCGGATCCTGCACATAAAGATTCGCGCGAATGGGACTCACCTCCACCGAATCCATCCCCGGAATGAACAATAGCGAATCCTCCACAAAGAAATCCCAAATGATTTCCTCATGCGTCGTGAACTCCTTGACGAAGTTGGTGCCAGCGCCGCAGTAGGTCCACACATCAATCGGCCCCCGGTTGTTCCAGTGGTCGCCATGCGCCAGATAGAGCCTGTCGTTGAACACCTGCAAATCCCAGATGGACCGCGGCCGCGCGTCGCCCCCCACCGGAAACTTGGCCAACAACGGATTGCCCACCTTCACGGCAACATCATCCGCCGATGCCGCGCCCCCCAGCATCAGCGCCAGCAGCCACGCCCCCGCCGCCAGGCGACTCCGCGTCCAACGCCCCAACCATGCTCCAACTGCCGCCATCATCCGCTCAAGTTACCCGACTTTGCCGCCACGTAAAATATTTTTTGGTTCCTCGCTGATTCCAGTGGCCAGAATCCGGGAAAATGGTGCCGTTTCAGGGGCATGACAACACCAGAAAAATTGGTTAGTGAACTGTTGGGATTAGGCGATGCATGGGTGGTCGAGCGGGCGACGTTCGACGAGTCCAAGAAGGCGTTGGAACTGCATGTGAAGGAAACGCCGAAGCTGTGGGTTGACGAGCGCTGTCCGCACGACGGGAGTGCGGGCGTGGTTTGCCACGATCATGTGCGGGGGCTGCGGTGGCGCCATCTGAACGTCTTCAACAAGGAGGCCGAGATCGTCTGCGACCTTCCGCAAGGCCGGTGTCCGCAGTGCGGCAAGGTCTGGCGCGTGACCCCGCCATGGGAAGGCCGGGCGAAGCACTTCACGAAGGAGTTCGAGGCCTTCGCGCTGACCTTGATGCGGGAGATGCCGGTGAAGAAGGCGGCCGAAATCCTGGGCGAGCAGGACACCCGGATGTGGCGGGTA
>CAZNGD010000215.1:0-4126 GCA_964572295.1 uncultured Verrucomicrobiota bacterium | reverse complement strand
CGGCTCTGGGGTGTGGGGCGCGTCACGCAGCAGGCGTTTGATCGCGCCGGACTCTACACCATCGGCGATGTGCAGGAGGCTTCGCCGGCCTTGCTGAAGCGCGTGGTGGGGGCGCACAGCGCCAGCCATCTGCGGGCGCTGGCATTCGGCGAAGACCCGCGCGAAATCGAACTGGATATCCGCGAAAAAACCATCTCGCGCGAGCACACGTTTTTGCGCGACGAAAAATCGCGGGCCGCGCTGGCGGATGTCCTGTTTTCGCTGGTGGCCGATGTGACCCGGCGGCTGCGGGCCGATGGCCGGCAGGCGACCGGCGGGCGGCTGAAAGTGCGCTGGAAGGACTTTGAAACCTTCACCCGCCAGCGCCCATTCCCGCAGCCCACCCGTAGCGAGCAGGATTTGCTGACGTTGGCACAGGCGCTGTTTCGCGATATTGTTCTGCAGCAGCCCGTGCGCCTGATCGGTTTTGGCGTGACCGGCTTGGTGGCCGCCACGGCCCCGCGTCAATTGGACCTGTTTGATTTGCCCATTGAAACTCGCAGCAAAAAGGAGAAACTGGACAACGCCGTAGATCAGATTCGCGCGCGGCACGGACCGGCGGCCATTCGCCGGGCCCGCACGTTGCGCAAGCCGCCCCGTCCAGCCTCCGGCCCCAACCCGCGCAAGGAGAAACCCCAATGACCGCCCCCACCCCCCGTGCCCCCCTGCCCACGGATGTCTCCATCATCACGACATACCGCTGCTGCATGAAGTGCAAGATGTGCAACATCTGGCGCTACCCCACCGAAATCGCCCAGGAAATCCGCGCGGAAGAATTGGAGATTTTGCCGCAGTTGAAGTTTGTCAACATTACCGGCGGCGAGCCCTTCGTGCGGCGCGATCTGGCGGAGATTGTGGAGGTCAGTTTCCGCAAAGCGCCGCGCGTGGTGATTTCCACATCGGGCTACCAGGTGGACGAAATCCTCGCCTTGGCGGAAAAGTTTCCGCGCATCGGCATCCGCGTCAGCATCGAAGGCCTCTCCACCATCAATGATTACCTGCGCGGGCGCGATAGCGGGTTTGACCGCGGACTCAAAACGCTGCTGGGGTTGCGCCGGATGGGCGTGAAGGATATCGGCTTCGGCATCACCGTTTCCAACAACAACAGCGCCGATATGCTCGAACTCTATGAGCTGTCCAAAAACCTCAAGATGGAGTTCGCCACGGCGGCGTATCACAACTCGTACTACTTCCACAAGGATGACAACGTCATCACCAACCAGGATGAGGTCTGCACCAACTTCTATGAGCTGATTGACCGCCTGCTGGAGGAGCGGAGTCCCAAAAGCTGGTTCCGGGCCTTTTTCAATTTGGGTCTGATCAACTACATCCAGGGCAACCGCCGCCTCCTGCCCTGCGAGGCGGGCACCGTCAACTTTTTCATCGAGCCCTATGGCGATGTCTATCCGTGCAACGGCCTGGAAGAACGCTACTGGAAGGAAAGCTTCGGCAACATCCGCCAAGCCAAAACCTTTGACGACATTTGGTATGGCCCGCAGGCCGACAAGGTGCGCGCGCTGGTGCGCACCTGCCCCAAAAATTGCTGGATGGTCGGCACGGCCGCGCCGGTCATGAAAAAATATCTGCGCCACCCGGCCACGTGGGTGCTCAAAAACAAACTGCGCAGCCTGACCGGGCGTAAGATTGAGCGCGGTGCCTTGCCGCCACCCTTCCCCGTGGGCCAGGACCCGCGCCAGGGCGACCTGCGCGAGCCCCCCCACGCCGGCGAGGTGGAAACCTTCGACAACTATAGCGAGAGCGCCGACACCGATCGGCGCCACACCACCACCGTGCTGGCGGTGGAGCCGCTCGCCGGCGAGGCCTTTCTGCTGCGCACCACGCGCGACGGCTATTCCTTCACGCCCGGCCAAAACGTCAGCCTCGCCCTGCATCTGGATTATGCGCGCAGCAAGGATTTTTCCATCTGCTCCGGGCAGGCGGATGATTTTCTGGAGTTCATGATCAAAGGCAACCGCGCGGGCACCATCACGCCGCTGCTGCGGAATCTCCAGCCCGGCGCCAAACTCGATTTGACCGGCCCCTACGGCGAGTTTTTCTACCGCGCCGACGAAAAATGCCGGCACGTGTTTCTGGCCACCGGCATCGGCATTGGCCCCTTCCGCTCGTTCTTGCGCAGCTTCCCGATTCCGAATTATCTCGTGGTGCACGGGGTGCGGCACCGGGCCGATCTGGCGCTGACCGCCGGCCTGGATCCCACGCGCGTGATCACGTGCGTCTCGCGCGAGGATGGCGGCGCCCGCCGCGGCCGCATCACCGACTATCTGCGCGACTCCGATTTGAGCGTGAACGATTTTTATTATCTCAGCGGCAACCCGTTTGCGGTCAAGGATGTGTTCGACATCCTGAGCCGGCGCGGCGTGCCGCGCGACCGCATCGTGCGCGAGTTCTACTACACCTATTGAGGCGCAATAAAAAAGCCCCCGCGCCAAGCACGGGGGCCGTTCGCCAACCGGCGGTTAGCGGTTGAGGAATCTCTCCAGCAGCGGCGTGGTCTTGACCAGCATCGGCGCAATCACCAACGCCACCACGCTCATCAGCTTCATCAGGATGTTCAGCGACGGCCCGGCGGTGTCCTTGAACGGATCGCCCACGGTGTCGCCCACCACGGCCGCCTTGTGCGCCGCGCTGCCCTTGCCCCCGTGCGAGCCACCTTCGATGTGCTTCTTGGCGTTATCCCACGAGCCGCCCGCATTCGCCATGAACAGGGCCATCATCACGCCCGAGACCGTCACGCCCGCCAGCAGGCCGCCGAGCATCTTGGTGCCAAACACAAATCCGATCACCACCGGGGTCAGCACGCCCAACAGCGCGGGAACCGTCATCTTCCTGATGGCGGCGGCGGTGGAAATGTCCACGCAGCGCGCGTAGTCGGCCTTCGCGCCCTCCTTGCCTTCCAGCAAGCCGGGGATTTCCTTGAACTGGCGCCGCACTTCTTCCACCATGGCAAACGCGGCCTGGCCGACCGCCTGCATGGCGAACGCGGAGAACAGGAACGGCATCATCGCGCCGATCAGCAGGCCGGCGGTCACGTTGGGATCCATCACGTCAATCTTGTCGAGTTTGACGGTCTGGCCAAAGGCCGCAAACAGCGCCAACGCCGTCAGCGCGGCGGAGCCGATGGCAAAGCCCTTGCCGATGGCCGCGGTCGTGTTGCCGCAGGCATCCAGCTTGTCGGTGCGCTCACGCACCTCCTTCGGCAGGTGCGCCATTTCGGCGAGACCGCCCGCGTTGTCGGCGATCGGCCCATACGCATCCACCGCCAACTGAATGCCGGTGGTCGCCAGCATGCCGAGGCCGGCAATGGCGATGCCGTAGAGGCCCGCCGTCATGTAGGAAATCATGGTCGCCGCCGCCAGCACAATCACCGGCAGTGCGGTGGACATCATGCCGTTGCCCAGACCCGCAATAATGTTGGTGGCCGCGCCGGTGGAGGACGCATCCGCAATGCGGTTCGAGGGCCCCTTGCCTTCCGCAGTATAGTATTCCGACAGGAAGCCAATCGCCACGCCCGAGGCCAAACCGGCCAGCGTCGCCCAGAAAATGCCATTGGCGTTGTACACCTTGGCCGCCATGCCCGGCAGCGCGGCCACGCTAAAGGCCGACGGCGCAAACTTGCCAATCACCACATACGACGCCGCTGCCGTCAGCACCGCCGCGCTCAGCGAACCCGCGTTCAGCGCGTTTTGCGGATTACCGCCTTCGCGGGTACGCACCATGAACGTGCCGAGAATCGAAAACAGAATGCCCACGCCAGCCAGCAGCAGCGGCAGCAGCACCAGATTCATTTCCGAGCCGGAAGCGCCTGCGGGAATCGTGGACACCGCCGCCAGCACCATGGCCGCCACGATGGCGCCCACATAGGACTCGAACAAGTCGGCGCCCATGCCGGCCACATCGCCGACGTTGTCGCCCACGTTGTCCGCGATCACCGCCGGGTTGCGCGGATCGTCTTCCGGGATGCCCGCCTCCACCTTGCCCACCAGGTCCGCGCCGACATCCGCCGCCTTGGTATAGATGCCGCCGCCCACGCGCGCAAACAGCGCAATCGAGCTGGCGCCCATCGAGA
>CAZNGD010000214.1:0-4141 GCA_964572295.1 uncultured Verrucomicrobiota bacterium | reverse complement strand
CCCGCCCCACCCCCCCCCGGGCCCCCCCCCCCCCCCCCGCCCCCCCCACCGCCCCCCCGCCGGGGGGTGGCGTACCGTAGGATGTGCACGGTTTTGGGCGGTTAGCTCAGTTGGTCAGAGCGTCACGTTTACACCGTGAATGTCGGGGGTTCAAGTCCCTCACCGCCCACCACGTGGCGCGACGCGCTACGCGGGGGTGTCGGCGGGTGCCGGGGGCTCGTCTTTGCCGCGGAACTTGACGGACACCACTTTGGAGATGCCCTGTTTTTCCATGGTCACGCCGTAGAGCGCGTCGGCCCAGCCGATGGTCTGCCGGTTGTGCGTGATGACAATGAATTGGGTTCCTTGGAGAAACCCCTTGAGCATTTCCAGATAGCGGGTGATGTTGCTGTCGTCGAGCGCGGCATCCAGCTCGTCGGTCAGGCAAAAGGCGCTGGGTTTGACCTTGAACAGGGCGAACAGCAAGGCCACGGCGGTCAGGGTGCGTTCGCCGCCGGACAGCAGGGAGATGGTCTGCAATTTTTTGCCGGGCGGGCGGGCAATAATTTCGATGCCGGACTCCAGCACATTTTCTTCATCCACCAGAACCAGCTTGGCATTGCCGCCGCCGAAGAGCTGTTTGAAAAGCTCCTGGAAGTTGTCGTTCACCTTGTTGAAGGTGTCGGTAAAGAGCACGGTGGTGGTTTCGTTGATTTTACGAATCAGGTCCAGCAACTGCTGCTTGGCGTTGAGCAGGTCGTCGTTCTGCTGATTAAGGAATGCGTAGCGTTCTTCCAGCTCCTGATGTTCCTCGATGGCGACCAGATTGACCGGTCCCATGCTTTGGAGCTTGGCGCGAATTTCGGCCACCATGGTTTCGAGCGCTTCGCGGTCGGCGGGTTGCGCGCCCTCCTCCCATTCCGGCTCCTTGGCCTTGAGGATTTCGGCGGGTTGCAGGCTGTATTCGGCGCTCATGCGTTCGACGAGATTCTGGCGGTGCAGGCGATGGCGGGCCAACTGGATTTCCATGGTGTTGCGCTGTTCGCGCACGGCATCCAATTCGGCGCGGCGGGACTGCACGGTGGCGTCGCTTTGGGCCAGCTCGATATTTTGGCGGTCGCGCAAGGCGCGCGCCTCCTGCAAGTCGGTTTGGCAGCGGACCAGCTCCTCCTGGAGCGGCGCCAGTTGTTCTTGCGCGGTGGCGGTGGCGGCCGCCAGGGCGGCGATGCGTTCGCGGTAGGAATCCATGCCGGCCGCGCGCTCGCTGATCAGCGCGGCCAATTCGCGCAGGCGTTCCTCCAGCGGCTCGCCGCGGGCGCGCAAGCCATCCACCTGCTGTTTATAGCCCGCCAACGCCACGCGGCATTCGGTGGCCTCTTCCAGCCGCGCCTGCCGTTCATCTTCCCATTGGCGCAAGGTTTCGGAGTCGGCCGTGGTCTGGGTCCGCACTGCCGCCTGCCGTTGCCGGATCGTTTCCATTTCGCCGGCCATTTCGCTCCGGCGCTGGGTGCCAGCCCCCGTTTTTTTCAGCAACGCCTCCAGCTCCCAGCCGATGGTTTCGGCGCGTTCGCCGGCCTGCTTGGCCTCGCGCTCGACCATGCGGATTTCGCCCTCGGCCAGAGCCATCTCGCGCTGTTGGGCCTCCAGCGCGGTTTGCGCGGCCGCCATGGCGTCGCGCGCCGCCTGTTCATCCTGCTGCAGCGCCGCCGCCTGCGCGGTTTGGCCCGCCGTCTCCTGGCGCAGGCGGGTCAAATCCTCCTGCCATTCCGCCAATTGGTGCTCACGGGCGAGCGGGTTGCTTTCGTTTTCGTCGGGCGCCCAGAACTCCGCGCCGCCATCGCCGCGGACCACAAGGCCGTCGCGCGTGACATACGTCAACTCGGCGGGAATCTTGGCCGGCACATCGGCGGCAGTTGGAACCACGCGGACCGCGCCCAGCAACCGGCGCAATAGCCCCGCCAGGTCGGCGGCAGCCTTCACGCGGGGCAGCAGCGGCTCACCCGCGCCCGGCGGCGTATCCGCTGCGGCGCCGGCCTCTTGCGCCAGCAGGCGCACCGCGCCCGCACCTGCCGCTTGAATCTGCCGGGCAATCGCCACGGCATCGGCGGCATTCCGCACCAGAACGGCATCCAGCCACGAGCGCAGAACAGCGGTCAGCGCCAGTTGGTCTTCCTTGGGCGCGCGTATTTTTTCGGCCAGGGCGCCCAGGATGGCCTGGGGATTCACGCCCGGCACGGTGGCGCCTTCGAGCAGTTTTTTCGCGCCGGCGGGGAAGCCGCGGCCCTCTTCCCGGCTACGCGTCAGCAACGCCACTTGCGCCTCGCGCGCGGCGCTGGCGGAAGCCAGCCGCGCCAGCTCCTGCTGCACCTGCGTCAACCGCGCGGCGCGGTCCGCCTGCGAGGCGCGTTGCGCCGCCACCTGCTGCCGGGCCTGTTCCGCCGCCGCCTGTTTTTGCGTACGCTGCGCCGCCATCAGGGCCAGCCGCTCGGCATAAGATTCCACGGCCCGCTCGGCCTCGGCCTTTTCGGCCGCGCAGCGCTCGCGGCGGATCAGGTCCGTGCGCTCGCGCGCCTCGATTTCGTTCCATTCATTTTGCAACCGGGCCAGGCGCGACTCCAGCTCCAGCGCCTCCGTCCGCAAATCCTGCAACCGTTTACGCGCGGCATCGGTTTGCTGGTCGTGGGCCGTCAGCGCGGCCTGCCGTTTGGTCAATTCCTGCCGTGCGGTCTCGTGCGCATCGGTGGCGGCAATCAGGTCTTTTTTCAGGGCATCCAGCTCGGCCTGATGGTTGGTTAAACTGGCGGTGGCGACGGCCGACTCGCGCGAATCGCGCTGCGAGAGCGTGGCCAATTCCTGTGCGCGTTCCTCATTGACGCGAATCAGCTCCTGGGTCCGGCCCAGCGCCCCGCTCGCCTCCGATGCCGCATCCAGCGCGGCGGCAATCCGTCCCTCCACCGCCGCCATATTGGCGCGCAGCGCGGTCGCCGCCGCTTCGGCCTCCTCCACATGTTGGCGCAACTGGTCTTCGCGCGTTTGGTGCTGGCGCAATTCTTTTTCCAGCGTCGCCAAAGCGAGGTCCAGCTCGCTCAAGCGGCCTTGGGCCAGCCAGACATCACTCGCCCGCAATTGATCCTGCAAATTTTTGTAGCGCCGCGCCTTGCCCACCTGCCGCTGCAGCGAGATGATCTGCCGTTTGACTTCCTTGATGATGTCGCCCAGCCGCAGCAGATTCGCCTCGGTGTGCTCCAGCTTGCGCAGCGCCTCGCGCTTATCCGCCTTATACTTGCTGATGCCGCTGGCCTCCTCGAACACCTCGCGGCGGTCATCCGGGCGCGAGCTAAGGATTTGGTCAATGCGCCCCTGTTCCATCACGCTATAGGAATGGGTCCCCAACCCGGTATCCATGAACAGGCGCTGAATATCCTTCAGGCGGCACGGCGTCTTATTGATGAAATACTGCCCCTCCCCCGAACGGAACACGCGGCGCGTCACCGTCACCTCGTTATAGTCCACGCCCAGCACCGATTCGCAATCCGTCAGCGTCAGACTAACCTCCGCCATCGCCAGCGGCTTGGCCAGATCGGTGCCATTAAAGATCACATCAGTCATCGTGCCGCCGCGCAGCGCCTTGGGGCTTTGCTCGCCCAGCACCCAGCGAATGGCATCCGACACATTACTCTTGCCGCAGCCATTCGGGCCCACGATCGCCATCATTCCAGGCTCAAACACCAGCTTCGTCCGTTCGGCGAAGCTCTTAAACCCGATCATTTCGACTGCTTTGAGATACACAAAAACTCCTGCGGCCCCCGCACCCTGCGGCCGGGCCTATATGGGCGCGCATTCACTCAAAAATAGGCCGCCGACGCAACCCTCCATTTGGCCACGCCAAACCGACACGACGAATGTTTTTTGCACCCCGGCCCTCCGCCTCTCATCCCCCGGCCTCTCCCCGCGCGTCCCGCGAAGCCGCAAACGCAACCCGCCACCACCCAACCGACGAGTTTTCCACGGTGTGGAAAAGTTGGCGCAACATTTATCCCGTGTGCGCGGGATTTTTCCATTGTGTGGAACAAAAACGCCCCGTTTTTCCACAGTGTGGAAAAATTATTTCCACAGTGTGGAAAAATCCAACGCCAACGGCCCCCATTTTTCCACAGTGTGG
>CAZNGD010000213.1:0-4142 GCA_964572295.1 uncultured Verrucomicrobiota bacterium | reverse complement strand
ATTCCTGCTTCGCCTTCCTCGGCCAAGCCCAATTCGCGACGACCTCCCGGCCACATGATTTCTTCAAATGCTCCGGGCCGCGGGGCATCAATTCGGCGCGGCCAGCAGCGCGCGCAGAATCCCGAACCACGTGTTCGGCTCGCTGTTGGTGATGACCATGCCCGGCACGCCCCACCCCAGATTGTTCGTCACCGTGGCGGCGGTGTTGGTGATGTCCGTGCGGTACACGATCTGGTAATAGCGATTCGAGCTGGCAGGGAAGGTGACGCGCTGCGCGGTGCTGTTCACGCTCTCCAACTTCAGCACACTGCTGGCCGCAGCCGGATCCGTGTCGGCCAGATATTCCTCGTAGGTGGTCAGGCCGTCGCCGTCGTAATCCTCATCGGCGGCAAAGTTGGGGCTGGCGGGATTCTGCCCCTGATCTTCCACCCACTGGGTGAACGTGTTGGTGGCCACGGCGGAATAGACCTTGACGGTCATGATCGCCGCCGCGCTGGCGCCATCCTTGTCGCTGGCCGTGAAGGAAAAGAGCTGGGTTCCCTGTTGCGCGGCCAGCGGCATGAACAGGAAGTCGCCGGTCTGCGTGTCAAAGTCCCACGTGCCGGCGGAGACACCCGTCGAGCAGGCAAAGGTCAGCGTGTCGCCATCGGGCTCGGTGGCGCTCACGCGGTATTCCAGCTCGCCGTTCACAAACGTGGTTTGCGGCGGAATGGCCGCCATGGTCGGCGGCGTGCCCGGCGGCGGGGCGGATCGCGTGGTGGCGCTGTTGGTGGCCGAATTGCCGCTGGTGCCGCTGGCGTTCACCGCGCGCGCGCGGAAATAATAGGTGGTGGTGGCCGTCAATCCGGTCACGCTCTGGCTCGTCCCCGATACCGTCCGGTTGGAATAGCCGGGGACGTAAGCGGGAGCGGGTTCGCCCCCCAAAGACGTCACGGTGATGTCGTGAACATAAATGGCGGCGCTGGGCAAGGCGATGCGCAACTGGACCGCTGAACCCGAATCATTGACGTTGTACGAGTAGGCCGCGCCCGTCGTCCCGATCCCGGACCACGTGGTGAGGTCCGACCATGTGCCGCCGCCATATTTTTGCAGCTTCACGGTGCGACTCGCGGCGCCGGCCGCCAGATTCATGGTGATGGTGCCGGCCGTGTTCACCGGCGGCAACTCCACGACGCCCGTGGAAGCTTTGAGTTGGATGCGCCCCACGCTGCCCACGCCGCTGGCGGCGGCATTGGTCGCCACGATGCAATCCGCCATGATGACGTTGCCCGCCGCGATGCTTTGCGTCCAACTTCCATAACTCCCGTGGGGCATCCAGTTCTGAATGTTTTCGGCAATGTTCGCGCCCCCGCCGCCACCGCCCCCGGTGGCGAAGTTTTGATTGGGGCTGACATCCAGCCGGTAGCTGGCGGCGCCAGCGACGGCACTCCAGGCCACGGTGAGGTCCGTGATGTTGGTGGCGCTGGCCCAGATGGCCGACGGCGCGGCGGGCGGCGGCGTCTGGACCGTAATGCTCACCACCTGGGTCGCCACCCCCTGCGTGTTGCTGGCGGTGAACGTGAATGTTCGGGTGCCAACATCGCCAAGCGGCGGCTGATAGATGCAGTAGCCATTCTCAACGTCGTACGAATCGGCGGCGGCGGTGGTACTCTTCAGCGCAATCACCGGCGGCGGGTTGCCCACGGCGGTCACGGTGAAGTCCAACAGATCGCCGGCGGTGACAACCAGCGGGCCGGGGTTCGGGCCGAAGGTGGGGGCGCTCGGCGCTTCATCCTGCTTGGGCCCGCGCACCACCAAGGCGTAGGGCTGGTTGCCGCCGGAGGGCACGTTGCGCCCCGCCACGCGCACGGTGTACACGCCGACTTCGTCGGCCGCCAGCGTCACCAGCTCGACGTTGTTGGTGGCATCCGGCTTGCCGAGGTTGTTCGGATGGACCGTTGTGCCGGAGGGCTTCTGGACGGTCAGGTCCAAATCGTTCACCAGTTGCTTGCCGCTGCCGACGGTGCCCCAATAATCGGCATACACCATGGTCGCGCTGAACGGGTTGGTTGAGGCCACGCTCACGGCATAGGTGAAGGTGTTGGTTTGGCCGGTGGTCAAACTGTTGGTGTCAATGAGCGCCATGAACTGATTGGTTGGCGGCTGCAGCGAGGCCTGAAGGTTCACGTGGCCCCAGCCCTGCGACTTGTCCGGCCGCGGAAAGATTTCCTGATGGGCGCCCGCGAGATATTGGCCGGGCGTCATGTCGCGCGCCCCGGCAATCAGCAGCGCCTTGAGCAAGGCCGCGGTGGGATTGGTGACGCCGCCGCTGGTCGTGACCCACTGGCGCGCCAGAGCCGCCGCGCCCGCCATCAGCGGCGTGGCCATGCTGGTGCCGCCCATGTAAATGTAGTTGGTGTTGCCGGAAACCGTGCCCCAGCCGGTATCGCTGCTGCGCCGCGAGCGGGTGGAAATGATGTCCGTGCCCGGCGCCACCAGATCCGGTTTGATGCGCCCATCGTTGCACGGGCCGCGGCTCGAAAACGCCGCCAGGCCTTGCACGTTGTTGCTCATCGGCCGGGAAATATAATCATTCTTGATCGGCGCGGCGGGATAATCTTTCGACCACGTGTTGCCCCACGTATAGGTGGAATAGCCCCCACTGGTGCGATAGGTCTCCGCCGCGCCCACGGAGAGGCAATTCTTGGCGGTGGCGGGCGAGGCCACGGACATCGGTTCAATGACGCCGCTCACCGTGTTGGAATCCGTGCCGGAATTGCCGGCGGCCACCAGAATCAGGAAGGTGCGGTTGCTCCACACAAACTGGTCAACCTGCCGGGAATCCGAATTGTAGTAGCCATAATCATCATAGCCCCAACTGTCGGAATGGATGCGCGCCCCGTTGGTAAAGGCCTGCCGGAACAAGGTGGCGAGGTAGTAGGGGATGCCGGTCAAATCTTCTTGCGCGCCCTGCATGAGCAGATTCGCCCCGTACGCCGGCCCCTTGTACAGACCCGACGACATCGCGCCGCTCCCCAGCACCGAACCGCTAACGTGCGTGCCGTGCGCATCGGTATCCGCCCAGCTATTGGTCACGTGATAGCCATTGGATGTCCACCCGAACCCCGTCACCCGGCCGGCAAAATCCTGATGGATCGTGCCCGGGTTGCCCGTATCGAGCCCCGTATCGCACACCGCCACCGTCTGGCCCGCGCCAGTCAACCCCAACCCGCTCCACACGTTGGAGACGTTCATCATGCTGGGGCCGGTCGCCACGTTGTTCCACAGCCGCGGGCGCGTATAGGACTCCACCCAGCTCACTTCGCTCCAGCCCGTGATGATTTCAATTTGCGCGGCCGTCAAATCGGCGCGAATCATCTCGCCCTCGGCCATGATGACCGGCCCGCCAATCAGCGCCGCCACCCGCGCCGCCACATCAGCCAGATAATCGCCATTGAACAGCAGGATGCGGTACGCCGCCGCGCCATCCGCCTCCTCCTGGCCGGCCACTTTGGCCAGCCTGGCCCGCACCCGCGACGCGCGTTTGTATTCCGGCAGATACTCCCCCACCCACGACACTTCCGGCAGCGCCCCGATGACCGCCATTTGCGCCGGCGTGGCCTCCACCAAATACGCATTCTCCGGGAGATAGCCCACCAGCGTCGCCCCCGCCGCAGTCAGGGAATCCTTCCATTCTTCGCGGATCACATCCGCGCACTGCACCAGCCACGGCGCCCGGCCTGCCGGCGTCAACGACTGTCGCACCGCCAGCGTGCCGCGGCGGATCGCGCGCATCTGTTGCTGCTGCGGGACAGCGCCCGTATCCAGCGTACCCCAATCCAGAAGAATCGGCTCCCCACCCCATGCCGACAACACACCCACGCCGCACAACCCCACTACCAACCTGATGATTCTTTTCATCGTTCACTCCGTCTGCGGCGCACCTGTGCCGATTCGGGAAAAATATACGGCGACGGCCCCCTTTAATCAAAATATAACAACCGTCGGATTTGAACCGGTTTACCCCCCCCGCCAAATAGAAAAATCCAACCGCCCGGCTTGCCGCGCTACTGCGCGGCTTGCCGCGCTACCGCGCAATGCGCGGCAGGCCGCGCTACTGCGCGGACGGCAGCGGCATCCGTGGTTCGGGAACAGCCGGCCGC
>CAZNGD010000212.1:0-4163 GCA_964572295.1 uncultured Verrucomicrobiota bacterium | reverse complement strand
GATTCTCCCGTGATCCTGTCCGGCTTCACCCTGATGGATACCGGGCTGTCGGAGGCGCAGTTGAACCGGGGGGCGGGGAGTCATTTCGGGTTCGACGAATGCGCGCGGGGGGATCTCACGGGGACGCTGTACGACCTGAAGCGCAACGGGGCGAACCAGGCCCGGGCGGTGGATTTCACGCGGGATTTGCGCGGGCTGGTGGAGGCGCGGTTTTCCAGCAAGGCGCTGAAACAATTCTACCGGGTGCCCAAGCCGCTTTATCTTTCGCACCTGCTGCAGCCCTATATTCCGGCGGAACAGGGGCCGGAAGCCTTCGGGGTGGGCAAGCTGATGGAGCCACGTCAATGGATCGTTCACTACACCGGGCAGTTCCAGTGCCTGCTGTCGGGCCGTTATCGGTTCGTCGGGGATTTCGACGACATCCTGCTGGTGTTCGTGAACGGGAGCCTGGTGCTGGAGGCCGGCTGGGGCGACCCCGTGACCGACTGGCGCCCGCAGGAGAACGTGGGGACGGACCTGTGCTATACGACGCATCCGCTGGTCTATGGCGACTGGGTGGAACTGCCGCCGCTGAAGCCGATGCGCATTGACATCGTGATCGGGGAAAATCCGGGCGGCTGGATGGGCGGGCTGCTGCTGGTGGAACAGGAGGGCCGCACCTATCAGCGGGATGCCGCAGGCCGGGCCATCCTGCCGTTGTTCGCCCTGCAACCCCTGACGGAAACCGAGCAGGCGTCGCTGCGGCAGTTCCCCGGGTTCGCCATCGAGGAACAGACGCCGATCATGGGGATCCGGAGCGACATGGCCTTTTTGGAAAAGAACAAGACCGCGAACAACGATGAGGTGAAAGTGACGGTCGAATAATCGCGAAGCGGTTGCACCAGCAGTCCATGTGCCCTCTAAAAACATTTTGGTTGTCATCCATGCGGTGTCGGGAAACGCCGGACGGGGTTGCGGCGTTCATGAACCGCGACGAACCGCGGCTCACGGCTGGCGTTCAACGCGATGGCAACGGCTTCCAAGTTCCTGCGATTTTACGATGCACACCGCAAATGCTGGTTTCCGGCAACAGCACAATGAACGTTGCCGGACGCGAGCGCTTCAGGAGTTGAGCAAGCAGGGAGGAACACAGTCAACATGAACAAGTCCGTTAAGAAAGTTCTGGAGCATCTGTCCGGGCCGACCGGTTCGATCATTCTCCATGTGGTGATGTTATTGCTGCTGATCAAACTGGCGACTTTTGAAACCCGGGAACATACCACCGAAGTTCAAGTTCTCGTCGTGGATCCCACGACGGCCGAATTGGATGAGTTGGAGCAGCTCGATAAACTGCTTGAGGACGATTTCGTTCCCTCCGTGGATATGAGCCATGAGCAGGAGTCGGCGGACATGGCCGAGGAGATCTTCCGCGCGGAGAATCTGGCCATATCGCCTGCTGAGTCACCGATTATCATGACGGGTCTCGGCCAGTTCCAAGCCGTGAACCTGGAGCAACTGGCCGATGTCGGCAAGAGAACCACGCGCTTCATGGGCAATGAGGCCCGGGGCAAGCGGTTCGCGTTTATCATTGATTACTCACGCTCCATGAGTGAGGACCAGTTGGCCGTGATGAAGTCGGAACTGTTCAAGGCCATCAAAGGCGTGGGCGAGGATAGTCTGGTGACGGTTCTCTTTTTTTCAGGCCCCGTGTGGCGGCCGGATCAGGATGCGCTGGCCGTGGAGAAGAACTGGACCAAAAGCAAGGCGGGAGGATACGAGCTGCGGAAAGGCTGCGAAGGTCCGAACCCGCAATGGCTGTCGCCCACGGCAGATAATCTGGAAGCATTGGAGCGCCTCATCTACCAGACGCCGACCACCCTCGGCACGGACTGGTTCACCCCGCTGAAGTTTGCGCTGGAAATGTCGCCCCGGCCCGACATGGTCGTCTTTATGACCGACGGCTCGGTGTCGGAGGCGGTTTCGCGCCGAACCATTGAATATGTCAAAGGGCTGCCGCAGTGGATGGTCCGGATCAACACCACCGCCTTGGGTGTGGAGCCGGACAAAGCGGAGCCGTTGCGCGTCCTGGCCGAAATGACGGGCGGCAAGTTCCGCCTGTACGACAAGGAAGAACTGGCCCACGCCGCCCAGAAGCTGCCCCGTGCGCCAACCACTTTCAGTTCCAAGACCCTCCGCTACCTTGGTGATGAAGATTTCAAGAAAAGGGTTGAAGAGCAACTGCGCGGGCAGGACGACGTGGCGATCGAAGTTTTTTAACCTGAATCATCATCAACAGGGATGAAAAGGTCGCTATTGTAGCGCCGCGATCAGTTGCGCGATGCAGTCGGCGGCTTCCGCGAGCAATGCGCGATCCACGTGATCGGCGGTGTCGCGCGGCGTGTGCGCCACCGTCATGACCGTCTGGGGCAAATCGGCGGACGTGAAGGCCAGACAGGGCACGCCGCTGAACACAAAAATGGAGTGGTCGCCCTCCACCCATTCCGGGCCGCGCTCCACGTTGGCGAACTTCGTCAATTCGCGGTCGAGCAACTGTTGATCCACCTCGTCGAGGTTATAGGCCGACACCGCCACGCGGGCGCCGCAGAAGCCCAGGGCATCCAAATTGATCCCCAACCGAATATCCGGCATTTCTTTCCGGTAGCGGTCCAGATACATGACCTGTCCGCGGGCCATGGGTGAATCCTCACCATTGAACGGCACGAACTCCAGATCGTACGGGCCGGCATAGTCGCGCAGGCGATCCATGACGAGCAACAGCGTGGCGACCCCGGCGGCATTGTCCAGCGCGCCCGGTGTATTGTAGGCCGTGTCCATGTGGGCAAACAGCAGGATTTTCCCCAGCGATAGCGCCGGGGCCGCCTTGCGAAAGATCCATTGTTCGCCGGTTTCCGGATACACCTTGGATTTGATGACCACGCGTATTTTGCCACGCGGGGCGGCAACCACGGCATCAAAGTTTTCGGCGGTCATGTAGCCGCTGGGTGTTTTGAAGTTGGTATCGTTGAACAGCGGAAAGGGGGATTCATCATACATGGGGTGGCGGCCCGTCACGGCGATGATGGCGGCCGCCCGCCGTTCATCCAGCAGCGCATAGATTTCCCGATGGAGCGCGGAATAAAAGAAAGGATAGTCGCGGGGAGTGAGCGGCTCTTTGGCCAACTCGCCGCGCACCAAAACCAATCGTCCATCACCGCGAACCCGTTTGAGCTGTTGGGTGGTGCCCGCCGAGGTTCCATCCACCGTCTGATCGAACGCTGGCGAAAACGGGCTGGGATAAATGGGCACCCGCACGCCGCTCCGTTCGAGGAAGGAAGGCCCGCCCTCCCAGCGCACACAGGTGAACGGCAGGGATTCCGCCGCATACCCCATATTCCGGGCTTCGGCGGCGAGGAAAGCCGCCAACTGCCGATTTTCCTCCGTGCCGAGCGGCCGCGCGCCAAACTGGAAAACGTCGCCATAGGACATCGCAGCGAGCAGCGTTATCGAGCCGGCCATGGTTATGATCTTCAATATGGGGTTCACGTTTCGATCCGCAAAAATCTAAGTAAATGCCGGTGGCGGCATCCACGCCGGTGGCGTAAATCCCATCACCGTCCGGCCTATATTGCACAGTACCCCCGCCCTGACAACCTTTTCCCCGGCCTTACGACCGCCCTCCGGTTGACGAGTCGCCCTGCGGTCAAGCGCCAACAGGCGGCCCGCCGCCCCCCCCCCCCCCACACACACACCTGCCCTGCGGGACTTGGGGCCCAGGCATGGTCACGCGGCTTCTTGCCCTCTGAACGACTTTTAGGCTACTTTGGTCGGCATGAGCGAGACTCCTTCACATTTGGAACGCGCGCGGACTGTTTTTGACATCGAGATTGCCGCGCTGCAACAAACCCGTAACCGGTTGGATGGCGGATTCACCGCCGCCGTGGACCTGCTGCGCACGACCTTGGCCAACGGCGGCAAGATTATTGTGACCGGTGTCGGCAAGTCGTTTCATATCGGCCAAAAAATCGCCGCCACGTTCACCAGCACCGGCGCGCCAGCCACCGTGCTGCACCCCTCGGAGGCCATGCATGGCGATCTGGGACTGCTGCTGCCAGCGGATGCGGTTCTCGCGCTTTCGTACTCCGGTGAATCCGACGAGCTGGTCAATTTGCTGCCGATTATCAAGC
>CAZNGD010000211.1:0-4175 GCA_964572295.1 uncultured Verrucomicrobiota bacterium | reverse complement strand
TGAGAAATCCCGTGAACCAGATGGCGAGAATAAAGCTGGACTTGATCATCAGCCAGAGCATCACCAGAATCAGCACGGGGCCACCCACTGCGCCGGCGGCGGCGCCGGAGGTGGCGGGCGTGGTCAGCGCGCGCAAGAAGCGGAAGATGCCGCCGGCGTGGTCGCGCACCTGCGCCCACGGGGTGGGGTGGACGCGCGTGGTGTAATCCATGTCCGCCAGCGTATTGAATTGGATGCCGATCAGGTGGCGGTGGAGTTCGGCGTCGTAGGTTGAGGTCACCGGGGCGGATTGGATGTGGCCTTCGCGCAAAAATTCGATGGTGGCGGCGCGGTCGGCGGCGGCTTCGACCAACTGGCTCAAATGGCCCTGGCTGTGGATGGTTTGGCCGTCGAAGCGCAGGAGTTGATCGCCCGCGCGCAGGCCGGCGGCCATGGCGCCAGAGTTCGGATATACGGCGGCGATGTGGCAGGGCGTTTGCCCGGCGATGTCGGGCAGTTCCCACATGCCGATTTCGTTTTTGCTGACGGGCAAAACCAGTTCGCGTTCGTCGTCGCCAGTGGCGGGTTGGATGTGCAACGTGGCGGTTGTGCGGCCCGCCAACGCGACGGCTTCCATGATGTGCAGCCAGTTGTCCACGGGTTGGCCATTGACGGCGGTGATGCGGTCGCCGACGGCCAAGCCGGCGGCGCGGGCCGGGCTGTTGGTGGCGATGAAGCCCACCACGCTGTTGCGCTCGGCCAGCGTGGCCGGTTTGCCGATGCCCCAAACCAGCGTGGCCAGCAGAAAGGCCAAGAGGATATTGCCCATGGCACCAGCCACGGCCACGATGATTTTTTTGCCGGGGGCAATGGGCGGCAACGGGGGTGCGGGGGGGGCATCGGCCGGTTTGTCGTCGCCATCGGTATCCGCCGCCGGGGCGTGGCTGCCGGTGGAATCCATTTGTGGCAGGGCGACATAGCCGCCGATGGGCAGGCAGCCGATTTTATAGGTGGTGGCGCCGATTTTACGCTTCCAGAGGGCCGGGCCCATGCCGATGGAAAACACATCGGCCACCATGCCGCAGGCGCGCGCGGCCAAAAAGTGGCCGAGTTCGTGAACAAAAATGCTCACGCTGAAAAGCTGGATCATTGCGAGGATGTAGAGAAGAGCCATAGGTCAAGCGGGGGGTGGTTGGGGGTGAGGAGGGCGGGGTCAGGCGTTGAGGACACGAAGCACCAAATACAAGGCGGGGGCGGTGAAGAGAATGCTGTCCAGCACGTCGAGCAGTCCGCCCATGCCGGGAATGACACCGCCGGTATCCTTGACATTGGCGGCGCGCTTGAAGAGCGATTCGACGAGATCGCCGACGATGGCGCACACCGCCAGGCCAAGGCCCAGCGGAATGGCGCGCACCCAGGTGAGGCCCAGCGGCACGAAGGTTTCGCGCAGGCTGTAGACATACAACGTGCCAATCGCGGTGCTGACCACCATGCCGCCGGCCACGCCCTCCCACGATTTGGCCGGCGAGATGCGCGGGATGAGCTTGTGTTTGCCGAACGAACAGCCCACCAGATACGCGCCGATGTCCGTGAACTTGGCCGCGAACACGGCGTAGAGCAGCAGCCAGCGTCCGGCCATGTATGGCCCGGCCGCCCAATCGGCGGGGCGTTGGAACAGCAGCAGCTTGGTCAGGAAATTCCACAGCAGGCCGACATACAGCACGCCAAACAGCGTGCCGCCGATGGTGCGCAACGGGTGGGGATTCTCCTTTTGCGGGAACTGGCGGATGAAAATGCCCAGCGTGATGAGGAACAGCACCAGCGCATCCCAACTGCCGGCATCGCCTTGCCGGCCCCCGTGCCAGGTGGCAAACACCAGCGCCACGCAGCCGACGGTGCCGTAGTAGCGGAAGTTGGCCACGCCGCCCGCATTCATCAGTTGATAAAACTCCAGCGCGATCATGGCGGAGAGCGCCGCCAGCAGGAAGGGCGCGCCGACATCGGGCAGGAAAAAGAACGCGGCGAAGAGCACGCCGGCAATGGTGAAACCGCTCAGGAGGCGATGGCGGATATTGGGCAAACTCATGAGGGGGCTCCAAAGCGCCGCTGCCGCCGCGCGTATTCAGCCAGGGCCTTGGCGAAGTCGGCTTCGCCAAAATCCGGCCAGAGGGTTTCCGTGAAATAGAATTCCGCATAGGACAATTCCCAGAGCAGGAAATTGCTCAGGCGGATTTCGCCGCTGGTGCGGATGAGCAAATCGGGGTCGGGCACATCGGGCAGGTAGAGGCGGGCGGCGAAGGCCTCCTCGGTGATTTGGTCCGGGCGGCAACGCCCGGCCTGAACATCGGCCGCCAGCGCGCGCGCGGCATCCACGATTTCGGCGCGCCCGCCATAGCTCAGCGCGAGGATCAAATGCCCCTTGGTGTAGTGCCGGGTGGCGGTCATCACGCGCGTCAACTCGGCGCGCACGGCCAGCGGCAAATCCGCCAGGCGCCCGGTCACGCGCAGGCGCACCTGGTTTTGGTGCAGCTCGTGTTCGTCCTTTTTCAAAAAGGTTTTCAGCAGGGACATCAGGCCGGCGACTTCCTGTTTGGGGCGCACCCAGTTTTCCGTGCTGAAGGCATAGACCGTCAGAAAACTCACGCCGTGGTCGCGGCAGGCGCGCAGGACGGCGCGCAGCGAGTCCGCGCCCGCGCGGTGCCCGAACAGGCGCGGCTGATGCCGCTGTTTGGCCCAGCGGCCGTTGCCATCCATGATGATGGCCACGTGGCGCGGCACGGCCGGGGGGGGGGCGGTTGGGCTCATGCGTGCGCGGCTCCCAGCAGCAGGGTGCTTTCGCGGCCCGGCCCCAGCGAGAGGATGCCCACGGGCACGTGGGTCAGTTGGACGATGCGCGCCACATAGCGTTTGGCGGCATCGGGCAGCTCGGCAAAGCTGGTGATGCCCCGCGAAGGGGTGAGCCAGCCGGGCATTTCCTCATAGATGGGGCGGCAGCGGGCGGCGGCGCGGATGTTGGCCGGAAAGTGGTTGATGCGCTGGCCGTCGAGTTCATAGGCCACGCAAATGGGGATGGTGGCAAAGCCATCGAGCACGTCGAGCTTGGTGAGCGCCCACTCGGTCACGCCGCAGGTCAGGACGGCGTGGCGGGCCACGACGGCATCGAACCAGCCGGTGCGGCGCGGGCGGCCGGTGGTGGCGCCGAACTCGTTGCCCACGCGGCGGATTTCTTCGCCGGCGGCATCGTGCAGTTCGGTGGGGAACGGGCCTTCGCCGACGCGCGTGGCATAGGCCTTCAACACGCCGATGACGTGATTCATCCGGGTGGGCGCCACGCCGGATCCCGTGGCCGCGCCGCCGCTGGAGGCGTTGGAGCTGGTGACGAACGGATACGTGCCGAAGTCAATGTCGAGCATGAGGCCCTGTGCGCCCTCGAACAAGACGCGTTCGCCGCGCTGGACGGCATCGTGCAGCAGGGGGATGGTGTCGCACACCAGCGGCGTCAGGACCGTCATGGCCTGTTGGATGTCGGCGAGAATGGCATCGTAGTCGGCGACCGGCGCGCCCATGGCGGCCAGCACGCGATTTTTTTCGGTGACGCGGGCGCGCAGCAGCGCGGGGAACTCGGGATCGAGCAAATCGCACATGCGCAGGCCGAAGCGCGCGGCCTTGTCGGAATAGGCCGGGCCGATGCCGCGCTGCGTGGTGCCGATTTGGTCACCCTTGGCGCGGCGCGCCTCGCCTTGGGCATCCAGCATGCGGTGATAAGGGAAGACCACGTGTGCGCGGTCGCTAATGAACAGCCGCCCGGTGATGTCGTGCCCATGGCGGGTCACTTCCGCAATTTCGGCCACCAGCGCCAGCGGATCGAGCACCACGCCGTTGCCGATCACGCAGCGTTTGCCGGCATGCAGAATCCCCGAGGGCACCAAATGCAGCACGATGCGCTCGCCGCCCACCACCACCGTGTGGCCGGCATTGTTGCCGCCTTGCGCGCGCACCACCCAATCCACGCGCTCGGTCAGCACGTCAATGATTTTGCCTTTGCCTTCGTCGCCCCACTGGGCGCCAATCAAAATGGTGTTGGCCATGGCAGATATCCTTTCGGGAGTATTAGGAGTATGGGAGTTTTGGGGCAGCGGATTTCAGACGCGCGCCAGCCGGGATGAGCAGCGTAATTTCTTTTTTTGGGGTGTTCA
>CAZNGD010000210.1:0-4180 GCA_964572295.1 uncultured Verrucomicrobiota bacterium | reverse complement strand
GGCGGAGAGGCGGCCGGCCAGCTTGAAGCATTTGCGCGGATCGCGCGCGCCGGTTTGGCGGGAACGGACATAGTGGAGGAGGGGGGCAAAATCGCCATCGAGGGGGTCTTCCTGCAGGATTTGGAAGATCCGCCAGCGGGTGCTTTTGACGGAGAAGGAGTGTTTTTCGGGATCGGGACGGCCGGGTTGCTCGGCGGGCGAAATTTGGTTGAGCCAGTCGTTGATGAAAAGGTTGAAGGGGGGGAAGTCGCAGTTGGCGAGCACGTGCGGGGTGCTGCCGCGCGGCATGTCAAAGAGGAAGTGGTGCTGGAGCCAGGCCTGTTGAATGCGGTTGGGGACAACGATGCAATCGCGCCGGGCGAAGATTTCCGCCGCCGCCACGTGGCCGTCGCTCAGGCGGGAAAACAGGTCGTCCGCGAGCTGCTCCAGGCTGTTACTCCACGTGATATTGAGTGTCATCTCCACGAACCTTTCCCACCTGACCGATCCCATCCTGGCACAAAAAAATATCATCTTGAAGGCTAATCTGGGCTGGTGACAAAACGTGTCCGAAGCTTGCGCGCCGGGGGCGGGGGCCGTATAGTCCGCGATTACGTATGAGCACTACCCTTTATGACAAAGTCTGGTCGCGCCACGTTGTGCGCGAGGAACCCAACGGCTCCACCCTGCTATACATTGACCGGCAGTTGGTCCACGAAGTCACCAGCCCGCAGGCGTTTGAAGGCCTGCGCCTCGCCGGCCGCAAGGTGCGCCAGCCCCGGCTGAACGTGGCCACCATTGACCACAACGTGCCCACGGTGGACCCGCTCAACATCATGGACCGGATTGCCAAGGCCCAGATTGACACGCTGATGAAAAATTGCGCCGAGTTCGGCCTGGCGCTCTACGGCATCGGCGACCCGTCCACCGGCATTGTGCACATCATGGCGCCGGAGTTGGGGCTGACCCTGCCGGGCTTGACGATTGTCTGCGGCGACTCGCACACGGCCACCCACGGCGCGTTCGGCGCGCTGGCGTTCGGCATCGGCACCAGCGAGGTGGAACACGTGCTGGCCACGCAAACCCTCTGGCAGCGGCGCAGCCGCGCCATGCGGGCCACCTTCACCGGGCGCCCCGGCAAATGGGTCACGGCCAAGGATTTCATCCTGCGCCTGATCCGCGAAATCGGCACCGCCGGCGGCACGGGCTGCGTGCTGGAATATGCCGGCGAAGCCATCCGCGCGCTGAACATGTCCGGGCGCATGACCATCTGCAACATGTCCATCGAAGCCGGCGCGCGCGCCGGCCTGATTGCGCCGGACGACACCACGTTTGAATACATCGCCAGCGGCGACAAGCCCTACGCCCCGCGTGGCGCGGCGCTGGACAAGGCCATCGCGTTTTGGACAACGCTGCGCAGCGATGACGGCGCCGCCTTCGACCGCGAAATCACCATTGATACCAGCACGCTCGTGCCGCAAATCAGTTGGGGCACCAGTCCGGGCATGGTGGTGGATATTGATGGTGTGGTGCCCGGCCCGCACGATGTGCCCACCGTCCAGCCCGGCGATGTCGAAAAAGCGCTGGCCTATATGGACCTCAAGCCCGGCACGCCGCTGACCGCCATCCCGGTGGATGTGGTATTCATCGGCAGTTGCACCAACGGGCGCATTGA
The DNA here is from genome assembly GCA_964572295.1 of uncultured Verrucomicrobiota bacterium. Lineage (GTDB taxonomy): Bacteria > Verrucomicrobiota > Kiritimatiellia > CAIQIC01 > Lenti-01 > CAZNGD01. The sequence goes on along the minus strand of CAZNGD010000210.1, from coordinate 2,526 downwards.
AGATTTACGCGAAGCCGCAGGCGTGCTCAAAGGCCGCCGGGTGGCGCCCAAGGTGCAGACGCTCGTGGTGCCCGGCTCGGCCCGCGTCAAGGCGCAGGCCGAAGCGGAAGGGTTGGACAAGATTTTCCTCGCCGCCGGCGCGGAGTGGCGCAACCCCGGTTGCAGCATGTGTCTGGCCATGAACCCCGACCGGCTCAAACCCGGCCAACGCGCCGCGTCCACCTCGAACCGCAACTTTGAAGGCCGCCAGGGGCAGGGCGGGCGGACGCATCTGGTCAGCCCCGTCATGGCCGCCGCCGCCGCGGTGGCCGGCCATTTTGTGGATGTACGCACCTGGCTGGAAGGAGGCCACTGACATGGATGCTTTCAAAACATTTCGCGGCGTGATCGCCACGTTGGAACGCGCCAACGTGGATACGGATCAAATCATTCCCAAGCAGTTTTTGAAGTCCATTGCGCGCACCGGGTTTGGCCCGGCGCTGTTCTTCGACTGGCGCTACCTGCCCAATGAGCAGCCCGATCCCGCCTTTGAACTCAACGCGCCCACGCGCGCGGGCGCCTCCGTCCTGGTGACCGGCAACAACTTTGGCTGCGGTTCCAGCCGCGAACACGCCGTCTGGGCCGTGCAGCAATACGGCTTCAAGGCCGTCATTGCCCCCTGGCGCGGCGAGGGCGACAAGCGCATCCCCGGCTTCGCCGACATCTTCAAAAACAACAGCTACGGCAACGGCCTCCTCGTGATTGAACTCGCCAGCGCCGACGTGGATTGGATTTTCGCCGCCGCCAAGGACCGCAAACTGGAAGCCACCGTGGACCTCGCCGCGCAAACCGTCACGGTTCACGCCGCGACCCCGCGCGTCTTCTCGTTCGACATCACCTCCGATGTCAAGGAAAAGCTGCTGAGCGGGCTCGATGCCATCGGCCTCACGCTGACCCACGCCGACGAAATCGCCGCCTTCGAAGCCACCCACGACACCCAAATGGTCTAGCCCATTGCCGCGCGGACTTGGCCCGCCGGGCGGTTCCCCATGAACCTGATTCTGCTTGAGCCCGGCGAACTCGCCGCCGACGGCACCGCCGTGGTGGCCGATGACCGCGCACGCCATATCCGTGAGGTGCTGCGCGCGGCCCCCGGCGATACCCTCCGCATCGGGCTGGTGGAGGGCCCCCGCGGCCATGCCAACGTGCTGGCCCTCACCCCGGCCGTGCGTTTGGAATGCCACCTGACCGGCGCCCCGCCGCCGCGCCCGCCCGTGGACCTCCTGCTGGCCATGCCGCGCCCCAAAGTGATGAAGCGCCTGTGGCCCGTGCTGGCCGCCCTCGGGGTCGGCCGCATCCTGATCACCCGCGCGTGGAAAACCGAACGCAACTATTTCGATACCCACGTTCTCGCCGCCGATTTTATTCGCGCCCAGTTGCTCGTGGGTTTGCAGCAGGCGGGCGATACCCGCCTGCCGGCAGTCGGCATCCACCGCCAATTCAAAAAGGCGGTCGCCGCCGCAGTGGATGACCGCCCGTATGCCGCCCGTTTGGTGGCGCATCCCGGCCCCGCCGCTTTTCCGCACGCCGCGTTGGCCGCACTCCCGGCCGCCAGCCGCATCCTGCTGGCCATCGGCCCGGAAGGCGGCTGGGTGCCCACCGAGCGCGAATGGCTCGCCGCGCATGGCTTTGCAACCGTGTCGTGGGGGCCGCGCCCGCTGCGTACCGATACCGCCTGCGCCGTGCTGCTGGGCCTGCTCCACGCCGCCCTTGCCGCCAGCCACCCCGCGGCCGCCGTGCCTCTGGACTCTCCCCAAGCGTGACGCGCCCGCCAATATGGCGTAGGATCATCCAATGAGTGGTGAACCCTCGCGCGCACCACGGCGTTCATAATAACGGTGTGATGGAAAGGATCATGGTATGAAAACACGGCGAATGGCTTGGGTGATGATGGGGCTGGTTTGGGGCGGGTTGGTGATGGGGGCGCAAGCCCAAATGCCGGCGGAACTGGCCGCGGAAGGCCACGCGGCCCTCGCGCGCGGCGCGGCATGGCTGGCCGCGCAACAGCAGCCGGATGGCCACTGGGGCACCCCGGAGATGCCGGCGTTGACGGCCCTGGGCATGTGGGCGCTGCAAAGCGCCAACGCGACCGAGTATCAGGATGTCATCGCGCGCGCCATGGTCTTTGTCCTGACCAGCGTTCACGAGGATGGCTCCATCTGGCGCGCCCCCTCCATGGAGCGGCGCGGCGGCGGCCTGGCCAACTACAACACCGCCGTCTGCATGACCGCGCTCCACGCCTTGGGCCGCCCCGAATTGGTGCCCGTCATCCAAAAAGCGCGCACCTATCTCGCCCAAATTCAATATCTGGATGACAGCGTGTACCGCGGCGGCATGGGCTACGATGCCAAGTCCGATCGCGCCTACGCCGACTTGTCCAACTCCTACATGGCCTACGAAGCCATGCGCCTGACCCAGGATGTCGAAGACCTGCGCGCCGCAGGCGATCCCAAGGCGGATCTGGATTGGGCGGCGGTGCAGGAGTTT
>CAZNGD010000209.1:0-4182 GCA_964572295.1 uncultured Verrucomicrobiota bacterium | reverse complement strand
GGCTTGCCCCGCTTCGTCCCCGGCGTCGAATGCAGCGCGCAATTTCGTGGGAGGCATTGGCCATGACTTCCTTGGCCGGCGTGTGTGGGAGCACATCGAACAACTGCGCGTAATACGCCGACATGTGGCGGTTGAAAAAGCGCATGGCGCACGTGATGATGCCATAATGGAAGGGGATGTCACTCCCGTCCTTGACGGCGGCGGTGGTGTTGTGTTCCTGCTGCGCACGGGCCAGGCCGCGGTTGACGCACTCAATGACTTCCTCCACGGTGAACCCGGGGCGGATGTGCAGTTGCGGCGCGTAGCGCACTTCGATGTAGCGCACATTTTCCGCCATGCTGTCCACGGCGAGTTCATAGGCCACGCGCTCGAGGTTTTCCGGGGTTTGCAGCACGGCGCACGTCAGCCCGAAACCGCGCAAATAGTCCGGCAGGTCCTGATATTTTTCCTTGAAGACCAGCTCTTTCAAGCCGCTTTCGGTTTCGGATGGCAGCGGCACCTTGGCCGCCTTGGCCAGCTCAATCAGCGTATTCAGCCGCAACGAGCCATCCAAGTGCAGATGCAAATCCGTCTTGGGGATTTTTTCGAGAAACTCGCGGGTGATTTTGCTTTTCATTGGTTGCCTCCGGACCTGTTCAATGCCTGCACGTTCAACCGCATCCTACGGGACTCCCGGCGGCCACGCAACGGTTTTCCACGGCCACCGCAGGATGGTCATCGGTCTTTCCACTCCGGGGCGGATTCCGCCAAGGGCGGGGCGCCCGGCCGGTGCGTTTTAATCCACAGCAAATGGACCGTGACCCCGGCGGCGATGCCGAGGAGCAGGAGGCGGATGGCTGCGTTTCCCACAACGCCCCAAACGGAATAGCCAATGGTGCCCCACAGCAGCACGAGCGCCATGACTTTGTGGCGCAAGGCCACGCCCCGACCTTCGCGGTAGTTGCGGATATAGTCGCCGAACCAGCGGTTGTTCAGCAACCAGTCATGGAAGCGTTGGGAGCTGCGCGCATAGCAGAACGCAGCCAGCAGCAGGAAGGGCGTCGTGGGCAGCAGGGGCAGAAAAATCCCCAGCGTGCCCAGCGCCACCGCCAAACTGCCGACGGCGATCAACGCGCCGCGAATCACGGGGCGCAGGCCGGCCCGCACCGCGTCCGTGGCGGAGACGGCTGTCCCCGCCACGGTGGATTCCAACGCGGCGGCGGACATGCTTATCCGCGGCCAAGCGCCTTGGCGACACCCGCGCCGTAGGCCGGGTCGGCCTTGGCGAAGTGGGCGATCATCTTGTCTTGCAGCTCGGCGGGCACCTTGCCGAGGCTGCCGGCGATGTTCTGGCACAGCCGCGCCTGATGCTCCGCGCCCAGCAGCCGGAACAGATTGCCCGGCTGGATGTAGTCATCATCCACGCCGCGCTTCTGCTCGTAGCGGTTCGCATCGCCGGAAATCTTCAGCGGCGGCTCGGCAAAGGCGGGATTTTCCACGGGCCCGCCCATGCTGTTGGGCTCGTAGTTGGGGTCGCCGCCGCCGTTGTCGTCGAAACGCATGGCGCCATCGCGCTGGTAGGGGTTGTTCACCGGCGCGGCGTGCGGGCGGTTGATGGGCAACCGCTCGAAGTTGGTGCCCAAGCGGTAGCGCGCGGCATCGGCATAGGAGAAAATCCGCGCTTGCAGCATCTTGCACGGCGAGTACGAAATCCCCGGCACGACGTTGCCCGGCGTAAAGGCCGCCTGTTCCACCTCCGCAAAATAATTCGCGGGATTGCGGTTCATTTCCAGAATGCCGACATCAATCAGTGGGTAATCGGCGTGCGGCCAGATTTTGGTCAGGTCGAACGGATTCCAACGATAGGTCTCGGCATCGGTTTCCGGCATGACTTGCACGCAGAAGCGCCACTTCACGGGGTCGCCGCGCTCGATGGCCTTGAACAGCTCCACCGTGTGATAGTCCGGGCACTTCGCGGCCAGCTCATCGGCTTCCGCCGGCGGCATGGTTTGGATGCCTTGGAGCGTCTTGAAGTGGAACTTCACCCAGAACCGCTCGTTCTGCGCGTTGATGAAGCTGTAGGTATGGCTGCCGTAGCCGTTCATGAACGGAATGCCGCGCGGTATGCCGCGATCCGAAAACAGGATCGTCACCTGATGCAGCGCCTCGGGCACCTTCGACCAGAAATCCCACTGCGCAAAATCGCGCTTGGCGTTGGTTTGCGGGTTGCGTTTCTGGGTGTGGATGAAGTCCGGGAACTTGATCGCATCGCGGATGAAGAACGTGGGCGTGTTGTTGCCGACCATGTCCCAGTTGCCTTCCTCCGTGTAGAACTTCAGCGCGAAGCCGCGCACATCGCGCACGGTGTCGGCCGAACCCTTTTCGCCGGCGACCGTCGAAAAGCGGCCAAAAACGGCGGTCTTTTTGCCGATTTCCGAGAACAGCTTGGCGCGGGAGTATTTCGTGATGTCATGGGTCACGGTGAACGTGCCGTGCGCGCCCGCGGCCTTGGCATGCACGACGCGCTCCGGGATGCGCTCCCGATTGAAGTGCGCCAGCTTCTCCAGCAGGTAGTGATCCTGCATGAGGGTCGGGCCGCGCTCTCCAGCAGTCAGCGAGGTCTGGTTGTCCGGCACGGGAATCCCGGCGGCGGTGGTCAGGGTCTTGGGCTTTTGGTTCATGGTGGTCTCCTGTGGGTTTGGGGTGGCTTGTTTAAAATAAAAAGATCGGACCAAACTGCACCGAGGTGTTGTCGGCCGCGGATTGTTCCATATAGTCGAAGCGCAGGGTGAGGCCCCAGTGGCGGTTCACCATGGTGTGCGCACGCACGCGGAGGGTCTGGTAATCGTCTTTGGCCCTTTGGCTGTCCTGATAATAATAGAGGAGGTTCGCGCCCATCATCCGCCAGCGCCAGCCAATGTTGAGCCCGTAGAGATAGGAATCGTTGTCCGCGTTGCCGTGGCGGGTCTCCACGCGCTCCCAGGCATAGCCCAGATAAGGATTGATGCTCAGGTTCCACGCGGGAATGTGGAATTGCGGGCCGGTCTTCAGCATGGGCACGGTCACGGTGATGGACTGGTGGTCGGGCTTGATCTTGTGATAGAAGTGCCCCGCGCCCACGTTCCACGTCACCCGCGCCGTATGGCTGCCATACCAGTTCAGATACGCCAGATTGCCCCAGACATCCGCCTCATTCACGTCGCTGTAAAACAGGTAGTCGGTCAGCACAAATTGACGATACAGCGCCATGCCGAACAAGCCATACATCGGCGCAGTATCGGTGCGCTTGGCGATCTGCCCCCGCTCGCCGCGCACACTCAGCTTGTTGCGGTCCCAGCCGAACAGCGGACTAATCATCACCAGCGGTTGGTTGAGTGCCGCCCCCTCCGGCATCCCGCCAACCACCTCCACCGCCGGCGAATCCGCCCAAACGCACGCCGCGCACAACGCCGCGCAAACCCCGGCCCATCCCAATCGTCGCCGCCGTTGCATCATTTCTTCCTTCTGGCGCGTTGACGCGCCTTCGCCGCCGCCCCCGCCGCCGGTTTTTGCCGACACGCCCGGCAGACACCCCGCAACTCCACATAAACCCGCTCCACCGCGCCGAACTTGTGGATGCCGGGGGGTGGGGGAGTGCGATCGTAAGCCGGATGATGAATATCCTGCACCCCCCCGCATTCGAGACAGACAAAATGATGATGCTCCACCACATTCGCTTCGTAGCGCATCCGATTCTGCAGCCCCGGAAAACGCGCCGCCGCGCCCCTTTCCACCAGCCGGTTCAGCGTCCGGTACACCGTATCCAGCGAAACCGTCGGCAGCCGCTGCTTCACAAGCTGATGAAGACTCTCCGCATCGGGATGGGACGTACACCCGAACAACTCGCGCAAAATCTCGATCCGCTGCGACGTGGCCTTCAACCCCGCCTCACGACACGCCGCAATCAGCATCGCCGAATCCATCGGGTTTGCACTCGCGCCCTTGGCCATCATACTCTCCCATTACGAGTTCTTACCATATAAGAATCATACGCAACTGGCCCCAACCCCGTCAACCCCTTTCCCCTCTTTTCCACACCGTGGAAAAGAGGGGAAAGGGTTCAGGGTTCGGGGTTCAGGATTTTGGGGATTATGGATTCATGGGGGGATGGCTTCCACGCCGTCCACGCGGCCTGCCGCGCATTGCGCGGCCTGCCGCGCATTG
>CAZNGD010000208.1:0-4188 GCA_964572295.1 uncultured Verrucomicrobiota bacterium | reverse complement strand
AAATACATTGCGGAGCAAGGTGCGTTCCCGCGCGCGGCGGCAAGCCGTGCGCCGGGGTGTGGGCACCGCCGTGATCGTATTGCTGGGCGTGGCGGCGGTCGGCCTGGGGTTGTGGTGGGGCGGGCAGGCGGCATGGCAAATCCTCTTTACCGAAAATGAGTTCTTCCAGATTCAAACCATCGAAGTGACGACGGATGGCGCACTGACCGTTCAGGAAATCCTGGATGCGGCGCAGGTGCGCAAGGGGCAAAATCTGTTTGCGGCGCGGCCGGAAACCATCCGCGAGGCGCTGTTGAGCAAGGCCATGATCGCCAGCGCGCAGGTGGGCCGGCGGCTGCCGGATACGCTGCTGATTGAAGTGAGCGAACGCGTGGCCGTGGCGCGGCTGGGCCGCTCGGAGGCGGGCCGCCCGCTGGCCGTGGACCTCACCGGCCATGTGCTGGGGCCCAGTAGCGTGCGCGCCAGCCTGCCGGTGATTCTCGGCGTGCGCGATAAGGGCCTCAAGCCCGGCGATGTGGTGCAGGATGCCATGCTGACCGAGGCGCTGCATGTGCTCGAGATTTGCAACCTGGTGGCCATGCGCCAGGAACTTGAAGTGGCCACCATCGAAGTCGGCCACCCCGACCGCCTGACCGTCGGTTTGACCACCGGCGAGACGGTGCTGCTGTCGCGGACCAAATTGCGCGAGAAGCTGGACCGGCTGCGCGCCATGCGGATCGAAGCGCGGCGGCGGGGCCTCGATTTGGCGGTGTATGACATGACCGTGGAACGCAACTTTGTGGGCCGCCCGGCGACGGCGGACCCGGCGTCCGCCGCGGAGGCCGCGCGTTCGTGGTAGGGCGCGCCGGGAAAGGAACATGAAACGATGAAGCTGGAACCGATCGTGGCGCTGGAAATTGGCACGAGCCGCGTCCGCGTCTTGGTGGGCGAGCCGCGCGAAGACGATGGGCTGGTCATCACCGCCGTGGGCGATTGCGCCAGCAGCGGCATGCGCAAGGGCGAAGTGGTGGATTTCAACAGCTTGCAGCCGTGCGTGGAAACCGCGCTGCATCAGGCCGAAGAAGCCAGCGGCGTGTCCATCCATGAGGTGTATCTCGCGCTGTCCGGCTCGCAAATCGAGGCCATTCCGCATCACGCCAAAATCCAGGTGGATGGCGAAGTCACCAGGGAACACGCCGCGCGCGTGCGCGAGCTGGCCAAGGATGTCACCCTCCCGGCCGACCGCGAAATCTTGCACAGCATCTTCGGGCAGTACACCCTCGATGGCCTGCGCGGCGTCACCCCCGAAGGCATGGTGGGCCGTGATCTCGAAGTGGCCGTGCTGATTGTCCACGGCATTCACACGCGGATGTTCAACATGGTGCGCGTGGTCAAGGAACTCAAACTCACCATGGTCGGAACCTTGTTTAGCGGCCTGTGCGCCGCCCAGGCCGTCCTGACCCCGGAACAAAAAATGCAGGGCACGCTGCTCCTGGACCTCGGCGGCGGCACCACCGATTACGTGGTCTATGCCCAAACCCAGATCGCCGATGCCGGCGTACTGGCTGTCGGCGGCGACCACGTGACCAACGATATCGCCCGCGCTTTCCAAGTGACCACCGCCGATGCCGAGGCGCTGAAACTCAAATATGCCGATGCCCTTGTCAGCGGTGCCGACCGCACCCGGTGGGAATCCCTGCCGCCCGTGGCGGGCGGCCCGCCACGCCAATTCAAACGCATGGATATGCAGTCCATTGTCCACCTGCGCATGGAGGAAACCTTCGGCTTGATCCGCGAACGGCTCAAAGCCCATGCGCAACTGTCCTTCCTGAGCGGTGGCGTCGTGCTCACCGGCGGCGGCGCCCACCTCAAAAATGTGGCCCCCCTTGCCGAAAAAGTTTTTGGCCTGCCTTGCACCATCGGCGTGCCGCGCAATGTCAGCGGCCTGACCACCAACCTCGCCCTGCCCGAATATGCCACCGGGATCGGCGCCGTGCTGCTGGGCCACCGCAACGCGGTCAACGCCGCGCAACAAGCCGGCACGGTTTGGAAAACAATCGGCAAATGGTTTGGCATCGGGTGAGGAAAGGATGACGACCATGACCGCACAACCGCAACACCCGCCAGCCCAAGCCCCCGCGCCGCGTTGCCGTATTCTGGTGGTCGGCATCGGCGGCGGCGGCTGTAACGTGGTCAGCCATGCGTCGGCTGGCTGGAAAAACGCGCCCGTGGTGGCCGCCATCAATACCGATGCGCAGGCGCTGGCGCAAAGCGATGTCGCCCTCAAATTGGCCATCGGCAAAAATGTCACCAAGGGCATGGGCACCGGCGGCGATGTGGAAGTGGGCCGCCTGGCCGCCCACGAAGACCTCGATGCGCTGCGTAATCTGGTGGCCGGGCACGACCTGCTGCTGCTGGTGGCCGGGTTGGGCGGCGGCACCGCCACCGGCGCGGCCCCGGTGCTGGCGCGTATCGCGCGCGAGGAAGGACTGCTGGTTCTGGCCTATGTCACCATGCCGTTCGCCTTCGAAGGCGCGCGCCGCCAGGAACAGGCGCAGGAAGGCCTCGCCACGCTCAAGCGCAATGCCGATGCCGTGGTGTGCCTGCCCAATCAACGACTGCACGCCATGTTGCCGCCCGACACCTCCTTGCCCGATGCCTTCGCCTTTGTGGACCGCATGATGGTGGCCGGGATGCGCGGGCTATGGACGCTCCTCGCGCGGCCCAACATGCTCAACCTCGATTTCGCCGACGTGCAAACCCTGGTGGAAAATGGCGGCAACGAATGTTGTTTCGGCTACGGCGATGGAACCGGCGCGGATAAAGCCGCCCAGGCCCTGCACAGCCTGCTCAACGGCCCCATGCTCGATAAGGGGCGCGTGCTGGCCAACTCCGGCGCCATGATTTTGGGCGTGATTGGCGGACCCGACCTGTCCCTCTCCGAGTTGAACGCCATCCATGAACGCTTCACCGAGGCCTCCCGGCCCGGCGCCCGAATCTCCATGGGCGCCGCCGTGCTGGATGACTGGAGCGGGCGCCTTGCCCTCATCGTGCTGGCGCTTGAACATTGGATCCCGCCGCCGAAACCCGGCGCGCTGATTCTGGACCCCAGCCACACCGGCCCCCAAGCCGAACCCGCCGGGCGACGGCGCGCGGGTGGGGGACAATCCGAATTGCCCCTGACCCCCGCCCCGGACCGCGGCCGCTTCCAGAATGTATCGCCCACCCTGCACGATGGCGCCGATCTCGATGTGCCCACCTATATCCGCCGCAATATCCGGATTCCCACCTGATCCCGCCGCGCGCCGCGCCGAGAAAGGCTTGCTTTTATTTGTCCGAACGGCAAAAGTGCCACCGCTTGTAACACAGGAGAGAAAATAGATATGAAGAAAACAATAGGGTTGTTTCTGACGGCCACGATGCTGGCCCTGTCCCCGATGGCTTTTGGCGCGGCGCTCGTGACCAAAGGCGCCAATGAATTGGGTTTGGATGGCGATTTGGACTTTGCCACCGCTTCCGGCACCCGCCTGGAAGCCAGCGCCAAATATGCCTATTTCTTCTGGAATCGGGTTTCGCTCGGCCTCCAGGGCGTGGTCTTCAACAACGACGCCATGCACCAGTTCGGCTTCGGCGTGACTGCGGAATATAACTTCGTGCTGTCCAGCAACTACAAGCCGCTGTTCGGCACGGACTTGGTGCCCTTCCTCGGCACCTCCCTCTGCTACCGCCACGCCAAACTGTTCGACGAAAAAGAAAGCGCGGTGGTCTGGGGCGGCGAAGGCGGCGTGAAGTTCTTCCTCACCGACACCACCGCCATCACCCTGTCGCTCCTTGGCGAACTCGCCTCGGAAGACATCTACGACGACGACCTCGAAGCCACCAACAAGGACCTGAGCCTGCGGCTCGGCATGCGCTTCTATTACTAACCGCCCCTGGCGGACCGGCGCGGATGACCTCCGCGCCTTTTTTCTGCCCTTTTTTTATGCGCCAGCGGATTCGGTTGAAATTCGCCCGCAGGTATAGTATTCATTCGCCTGTTCGTGTCCGGTCCCGCCGGATGCAACACTGCGGAGGGATGGCTGAGCGGCTTAAGGCACCCGACTCGAAATCGGACGGGCGTGATGAACGTCCCGTGGGTTCAAATCCCACTCCCTCCGCCATTTTTTTGCGCCCCGGTTACGGGCGACGATTTCCCACAGGCGCGTGAAC
>CAZNGD010000207.1:0-4197 GCA_964572295.1 uncultured Verrucomicrobiota bacterium | reverse complement strand
CTTTTCCCGCTGGAGTTTCTCGGTTAGTGAGACGCGGCCGGGGACGATATCGCCCGCGTAGATTTCGCCAAAGTCGTGGAGGAGGCTCAGCAGCATGACTTTGGTGCGGTCCAGATGGGGGAAGTGGGCATCGGCTAAAAACAGGGATAGCAAAACCACGCCAAGGGTGTGTTCGGCGACGGTTTCGCATTGATCGCGCGGGATGCCGTGATGCAACCAGCCTTGACGAAACAGACTTTTCAGGTGGTTGAACTCATAGAACACCTTGATGATGGGCAAGGTGTCGTGGGCGGCCAAATGGTTAATGACGGGAGGGCGTTTGGTTTCCATGCGGGGACTTTCGTTGGGTTGGGCGCGAGATTCAAGGAGAATAGCGTCGGATTTGCCAGACGGTGGGGTCATCCAGCCGCGCGCCGGGTTGTTGGGCTTCAAAGCGCAAGCGGTCGTGCAGCCGCGAGGGCCGGCCTTGCCAGAACTCGATGGATTCCGCCTGCACGAGATAGCCGCCCCAGAAGTCAGGCCGCGGGATTTCCGTGCCGGCAGGCCAGCGGGCGGCCAGCGTGGCCATGCGCGTGGTTAGTTCGTCGCGCGAAGTCAGCGGGGCGGACTGCGCGGATGCCCACGCGGCCCGCTGTGAGTCGGGCGGGCGCGCATGGAAATAGGCCGTGCTTTCTTCGGCGGTCAGGGGGGCCGCCGTGCCCAGCACGTGGACTTGCCGTTGGATGGACACCCAGGGGAACAGCAGGGAAACTCGCGGGTTTTCGGCCAGTTCGCGGCCTTTACGTGAGCCATAGTGGGTGAAGAAACGAAAGCCGGCTGCATCCAACCCTTTGAGCAGCACCACGCGCGACACCGGCTGACCCGCGCTGGTGGTGGTGGACAACACCATGGCGTTCGGTTCCGGGATTTCTGCGGCGATGGCTTCTTGGAGCCAGCGTTCAAATTGGGCCAGCGGGGTGGCGGCGAGGGTTTCCGCGCGCAATTCCGCGCGGTCGTAGGAAACCCGCATTTGGGCGAGATCCGGTTTGGGGGCATCGTGAGTCATGCCCCGTACCATCCCGCGCCCCAGGCCAAGGCACAAGAAAAACTTTGCGCAAGCGGCACATTTTCAGCCTTGGCGGGCGTAGCCTGCCCCCGGCAAGACGTTCAATCTTGATTTGGGCGGGGAAGATTGTTAGACGCAGAACCGCATGGGATTGTGGGAATACAGACGGCGGGTGGCCGCCGCAGCGGGCATTATGCTGGTGATCGTGGCTGGCGCGTGCTGGCTGGCGGCAAGCCTGATGCCCCCGGCAGCCGACTGCCTGCGCGACAGCCGTAATCCGTACCGATTTCGGGATTGGGCGCGCTATTTGCGGGGGCTGCGCCACGCGGAGGATGCCGCGTTGGTGGTGGTGATTTCCGATTCGCAGGGCTATGCGGGCGAGCTGGCCTCGCGGCGCAGCTATTGCGCCCGGCTGGAAGCGTTGTTGAATGAGCGCCAGACGGCCGGCTTTGCCCGCTGGGAGGTGGCCAACTTATCCATTGATGGCGTTACGCCCATCGAATACATGGCTTTGGCGGCCGCCTTGCGGGACGTGCAGCCGCAGTGGGCGATTTCCATCTCCGGCAGCGCGGATTACCGCCGCGCCAACTACACCCGGGGATTTTCGTTTCCGCGCACGGACCTGCCGCACTTGCTCACCCGGTGGCAGGTGGCCCGCCGATTGTCCGCCGATTTTTGGCGACGCCACGGCAAGGTGGAAGACACGTTGACGGCGTGGTGCAACCGCCAGATGCCGTTGCTGCGCTGCCGCGATTTCCTGTGGTCCTGGCTCGACACCCGCTTCCCCGGCGCGCAAAAAGCTTTTTATGCGCCGCGCACCACGTACCGTTATTGGCAACTGCCCGGCAAGCCGCTGGCGGCCGCGCTGCCCGACCCTTTTCCGCAAAGGGGTGGCGAACGCCTTGACCTGACCTATGACGCAGTGTCGGGCATCATGCTTCGCGACTTTTTGGTGGAGTTTGGGCGGATACCGGCGGCGCATCGCTTGGTGGTGGCCGCGCCGCTGGCTTCCGATTTTGCGGACAGCCATGAAGCGCCGTGGATTGCCAATTTCCGGCGGGATGCCGCGCAATTCTCTGCGGAGCTTGGCCTGCCCTTTCACGATTTGACGTTGGCGCTGCCCGCCGCAGACTTCATCAACAGCAACCACATGAACGGGCGCAACCACCAGCGGCTGGCCGAATGGCTGGCGGATTACATTGCGGCGGCGGCGGAACCGTAGGCCATGCTGTTCACCACGTATACTTTTGCGGTGTTTCTGGCGGTGGTGTGGCTGCTGCACGCGGCGCTGCCGCTGCGCGGACGCCAGATCATGCTGCTGGTGGCGAGCTATGTGTTCTACTGCTGGGAAACGCCGGTCTATGGCTTGCTGCTGCTGGCCTCGACCGTGCTGGATTATCTGGTGGGCCTCGGCCTTGGCCGCACGGAGCAGCCACGCGCACGGCGGGGGCTGTTGCTGTGCAGCATTGTGGGCAATCTGGGCCTGTTGGGCTTTTTCAAGTATGGCGATTTCCTCGGCGAAAACCTCGTGGGCCTGGGCCGCCTGCTGGGCTACACCGGCCATTGGGAACCGATGGGCTTCATCCTGCCGGTGGGCATTTCGTTTTATACCTTCCAAACGATGAGCTACACGATTGACGTGTACCGCCGCCGGATGACCCCCGAGCGCAACTTGGGGACCTTTGCGCTGTACGTCTGCTACTTTCCGCAACTGGTGGCCGGCCCCATTGAGCGCGCGCCGCACCTGCTGCCGCAACTGCGCGTCAAGCACCCCATTCTGCTGGAAAATCTGGTGGCCGGCGGCAAGCGCATCCTGACCGGGTTGTTCCTCAAGCTGGCGGTGGCGGACCGTCTCGGGATCATGGTGGATTCGGTCTTTGCCCAGCCGGGCCAATGCTCCACGCTGGCCACGTGGCTGTCGCTGGTGGGGTTTGCCGGCCAGATCTATTTTGACTTTGCCAGCTATGCCAGCATTGCCATCGGTACGGCCCGGCTGTTCGGCGTGCGCCTGACGGAAAACTTCCACCGTCCGCTGGTGTCAGCATCCATTGCGGATTTCTGGAACCGGTGGCACATGACCCTCACGCGCTGGTTCCACGACTACGTCTTCACGCCGCTGGGCGGCTTCCGGCGCGGCGGCGGCCGGGCCATCCTGAATGCCACCATTGTGCTGACGCTGTGCGGGGTGTGGCACGGCGCGCGGTGGAACTTTGTGTTCTGGGGCTTTTACCACGCCGTCCTGCTCTCGGCCTATTACCTCTGGAAGTTCTACCAGAAGCGCCGCTTCCCGCACCGGCGACGCCACGGGCGCGGGCAATTCACGTGGCTGACCGCGCTCTCCGCCGCGTTCACCTTTTTCTGCAACGTGGTGGGCCTCGCGTTTTTCCGCAGCCCGGATGTGCCGACCATCGGCAAGGTGTTCCGCGCGTGCGTCGGGTTGCAGCAGGGCGAGATCGTCTCCGCCAACTGGAGCCTGGGCGGCTATGGGCTGCTCATTTTCCTGTGGCTGGCGGTGGAAGGCTGGCAGGAATATGGCGGGCTGCACGCGAAATGGGGCCGCCTCCCCTGGCCCATCCGCGCGGTGGCTTGGGGACTGTTGGCCGTGGGCACCTTCCTGCTGGCCGTCAACCAGCAAGCGCCCTACATCTACTTCCAATTCTGACCGCCCGTGCTTTCTTGACAAAGCCGGGCGCGCGCCGTTGAATGGGCGGCTGATTTGCCGCAAAAGGATAGACCCATGTTCAAACCCGTTTCCAGTAAACATTCGTTCCCCCAAATGGAGGAAGCCATCCTCGCCGGGTGGGAGAAGGAAAAAACCTTTGCACAGTCGTTGACCAACCGGCGCGAGGCCAAGGAATATGTTTTTTATGACGGCCCGCCATTTGCCACGGGGCTGCCCCACTACGGGCACCTGCTGGCGGGCACCATCAAGGACATTGCGCCGCGCTACCAAACCATGCGCGGCCACTTTGTGGAGCGTCGTTTTGGCTGGGATTGTCATGGGCTGCCCATCGAGGCGCTGGCCCAGGAAAAGCTGGGACTGGCCGGCGCGGCGGACATCGCGGCGCAAGGCGTGGACGTGTTCAACGAGACCTGCCGCTCAATGAGATCGGAAGAGCGTCGTGTAGGGAAAGAGTGTACGTCCTGGTGTA
>CAZNGD010000206.1:0-4215 GCA_964572295.1 uncultured Verrucomicrobiota bacterium | reverse complement strand
GGCGCGCGCCTGGTCCCCGAAGGCGGCTGGTATTCGCGGCTGGGCATGAACGCGCCCGGAGTCTTCATCATTGGCGATTCCGCCGGGCTGGTGGATACCATGGAATTGAAAGGCATCCATTTGGCGGTGGAATCCGGCATGGCGGCGGCGGATGCCATTCTGCGGGGCGGCGAACTGCGCCCGGCAGATATTCCCGCGCTGGACGGTCTGCGCCGCACCGCGAACTATCGCGCCGCATTCCGTGCCGGCCTGCCGGTCGGCATGGCGGCGGCGGGACTGTCCTGGCTGTCGGGCGGCCTCCTGCCCTGGGGCCGGATTCGCCAGCGCGATGAACGCCATTGCCTGCGCGAAAGCGGCGGCCGCCCCCCCCCCCTGCCCCAGCCCGACAACGGGCCGCTGGACCTCGGACTGGATTCAGACCTCTTTCTCGCGCAGTTGCGCCACCGGCCCGATGCCGAGCATATCGTCATCCCCGATGCCGATAAATGCCGCGCCTGCTTCTCACGTTTTGCCGCGCCCTGCACCCGGTTTTGCCCGGCAGGGGTCTATGAGATCAACGAAGCCCGCACCGCCATCCGGATCCGCGCGGAAAACTGCGTGCAATGCCGTTGCTGCACCCTGAAATGCCCGTTCGACAACATTCGCTGGACGACTCCGCAGCACGGCCTGGGCCCGGATTATCAGAACGTGTAAAGCCGTTCCCGATGGCGCGCTCTTTTCCGTTGTGTTTGGCGGCGGCCCGTTCTATGCTTGGTGTGTTCGAGTCTAGTACACCATGAAAAACGAACTTGAAGATAATTTTGGCCGTTCGCTCCAGAATCTGGTGGTTCACCTGATTAAAAACGCCAAAAAGATTCCGCCGCCGGTGCTGCAAGGTGCCTTGGATTTTGAAAACTTTGAATGGCCCCCGCTGCCGGCGGGCACCAAGCGCGCGCGGCTGCGCGAGATTGCCGGGCTGACCGCCGCGCCATCGGACGTGCACCAGCACTTCGAGGCCTATCCGCATAAATTCAGCAAGGGCACCTATGCCCGCTACCTGACCGCGCTGCGTCTCTATCAGGAGCAACTGGGCGCCTGACGCGCCGGCACCTCATGGAACTGACGCTCCCAGACCCGATCACCAACTATAATCAGCGAATGGCCCGGCAGCGTTATCAGCGCCGCGCCGAACAGGTGTTGGGCCATCATCCCGGATTCAATCTGGCATACTGGCGGCGCATTGTGCGCGCCTCGGAACGCGTCGAACGCTGGGGCCGCCACTGGGGCTGGTCCGCCGATCAACTCAAGCTGACCAAGGCGCTGCTGATCACGCGCATGGCCTGCGTCTTCATTGATCACCTCATTCAACGGATGAAGCAGGCGGGCATCATCCCGCCGCATCCCAATGAGCCGCATCTGGAGTGGGAACGGCAATACCGCAATTTTTTGCTGATGTTTCTCCGCACGCCGGAAGTCAAGGACCGCCGGGACATCGTGAAAAACATGCAGCGGCTGCACCGCTACACCATGCCGCCGGTCTCGCTGCTGGAGTTCCGCCAGCGGCATTGGCGGTGGTTTGAGGCGCTCCTGCCCTCGCTGCTGGCCGCGCCGAATCCCAACGCCTTGTTCATCCGCCACCAACTGCATCCGGATGGCTCGGCGGTCGCCGTGGCGCGCCGGATTTGTTTCACCGCCGCGCTCTATTCCGACATTCAAGAGCGGGCCTATCAGCAACAATGGATGTATGCCTACAGCGACTGCATGCTGCGCCTCTATAACCGGCTGCGCACCCTGCCGCACGTGCTGGCGGCCATTATTGCGCTGGATTGAACCACAAGGCAAACCCCATGGCGCACTTCATTTTCATTACCGGCGGCGTGGTGTCCTCGCTGGGCAAGGGCATCACGGCGGCCTCCATCGGGCGGCTCTTGATCAGCCGCGGCCGCCGCATCCGCCTGTTGAAGATGGACCCCTACCTCAACGTGGACCCCGGCTCCATGAGTCCCGATCAGCATGGCGAAGTGTACGTGACCGACGACGGCGCGCTGGCCGATCTCGATTTGGGCCACTACGAGCGCTTCACCGGCCAGCCCACCACGCGCCAATCCTCCGTCTCGTCCGGGCGCATCTATTGGGATGTGCTGCAAAAAGAGCGGCGCGGCGAATACCACGGCCACACCGTGCAAATGATTCCCCACATCACCGACGAAATCAAAGCCCGCATCCGCGCCCTGGCGGAGCCCGGCGTGGATGTCGTGCTGACCGAAATCGGCGGCACGGTCGGCGATATTGAAGGCCTGCCCTTTTTGGAAGCCATTCGCCAGATCGGCCTCGAAGAAGGCCGCGCGCGGGTCTTGTATGTCCACATGACCTACCTGCCGCTGATTCGCGCGGCCGGCGAACTCAAAACCAAGCCCAGCCAGCAAAGCGTCGCCAAACTGCGCGAAATCGGCATCGTGCCCGATGTGCTGGTGTGCCGCTCGGAACAGCCGCTGGCCGCGGAAATTCGCCGCAAGCTGTCGCTGTTTTGCAATGTGCCACCACACGCGGTCATTGAAGAGCTGGATGTGCGCCACACCATCTACGAAGTGCCTCTGGTGCTGGCCGCGCAGGGGTTGGATGACATCATCTTGCAGCATTTCCGGCTGCCGGATTCACCCGCGCAACTGGCGGACTGGCAGGCCATGGTGGCCGCCATCACCCACCCGCGCGGAACGGTGCGCATCGGCGTGGTGGGACGGCCCGCAGAGCTGCCCGACACCCATAAATCTCTCCACGAAGCCCTGCGCCACGGCGGCGCGGCCCACCAGCACACCGTGGAGATTGTGCCGCTGGCGGCCAGCGACTTCACCCAAGACCCTCCCTCCCCCCGCCTGCGCGAGATTCATGCGCTGCTGATTCCCGATGGCGGCGATGCCGCGAGTCTGGCCGGACCACTGGCCGCAGTGCGCCACGCGCGCGAAACCGGCCTGCCCTTTCTGGGCATCGGGCGCGGCTTCCATTGCGCGTGGATTGAATACGCCCGCCACGTGTGCGGCCTGCCGGAAGCCGATGCCACCGACGACGCGACCGCCACGGATGCCGCGCCACGCGGCGAACAGCTCGGCGCTCAACCTTGCGCATTGAAACCCGATTCCCTCCTGGCCAAAATCTATGGCGCCACCCGGATTTCCGAACGCCACCGCCACGCGCTGGCGTTGCACCCCGCCAATCGCCCGCAACTCGAAGCCGCCGGCATGGTCTGCAGCGGCACGGCCCCCGCAGGAAACGACGTACAAGCCATCGAGCTACCCACCCACCCGTGGTTCATCGCCGTCCTGTTTCACCCCGAATGGAAATCGCAGCCATTGCACCCCCACCCCCACTACCGCGACCTCCTCCGCGCCGCCATCCACCATCGCCCCCCCCCCCAACACCCGGCCTAACCACCCCACCTCCGCCCCGTTGAACCCAAGATTGCTGCGTGCCCCCACGCGCTGCTGATTCTATTTTGTTCGACCTCGTTTCCATAGGATCCCTGCGATGCCCAGAAATAGCAGCCCCGCCGTAGCTGGTTCTGGAATCGCAGTCCCCGTTCCTGCATAAATCCCCAACCCGGTCCGTTCCGTAGCGCTTCCTAAAACGCTAACCGTATAACCATCGAAATACAATTGAGCCCAGCCGTATTCGGCAGTGTCGTACTCTGGCCATCCTAACCGGAAACCTAAAAAGACCGTTTCATCATAATTAATCTGATAAGGATCATGCGTTGCCCTATCGTTTCCGAAAATAACATCGGATGATTCAGACCGCCCAAAATCAATTAACTCACCGTGTTGCACTTCAAAAAAATCGAAAGGCAATTCCAGCCAAAGCACTCTGCTGGTTTAAGGTTGTCCACCAACCATCTGTTTCGCGCTCGCCGTTGCCCCAGCAATACGCAAGAGCACCGTCATGTCCAAGTGCCTGCAGCCGAAAGTCCACACTCCATCCGTCGGTGTTATAGGTTAAGTCAACGGTGTTCCATTCGATCACCGGTATCGCTAGAGCTGCGCTGCTATGTGCGATAAACAGAGCAAGGCATATTCTGGTTGCGATCCTCATGTTGTCATCTGCCAGACCTTATGGCTGAAGCTGGATTGGCTCAGCCGCCTCCGTGTAAAATGGTGGCGTGCCTGCAGGGGTTCCGCGGGCTGCCCGGCAAGCCGGGCCTATCCGCATACATGAAAACATGCAACCAACAGGACACGCCATGAA
>CAZNGD010000205.1:0-4233 GCA_964572295.1 uncultured Verrucomicrobiota bacterium | reverse complement strand
CAGGAAGAAGCGGAGCCCACGAGCCAACAGCCGAAAGCCGGAACAGCCAGCAGCCTGGACGGCGTGGAAGCCGTCCCTCCAAAAGACAGGAACAGCCAAACAGCACCGGGCTCAACGAGCCCGGCTACAGAACAGCCGAAAGCCGGAACAGCCGACAGCCAACAGCCTGGCTTGCCGCGCCACCGCGCGGACGGCGTGGAAGCCGTCCCTCCAAAAGACAGGAACAGCCAACAGCCCCGGGCTCAACGCGCCCGGCTACAGAACAGCCGAACAGCGCGGACGGCGGACTACTGGCGCTCGGTGTCGTAGTGGCCCTTGATATTCTTCACGTAGAACGCGCCCTTGGAATCGGCGGCGATGAAGTCGGCATACACCGCAGGCGGCACATCCTTGTAGAGATAGGTGTCGGAGCTGTTGTGCATCCGGATGGCCAACTGCCGGGTGGCTTCGTCGTAGCCAACCTGCGCAATCAGCGAGGAGTCCACCGGCTGCAGAGTGACCTCCACGGCGATGGCGACGGATGCGAGAACGAATAGCGTGGCGAGCAAGATGGCAACTTTCTTCATGGCAGTCCTCTCCTTAAATGTGAAGGGCATTCTACCGCGCGGCGGGGGCGGAATCAAGCGCGCTTTCCGGCGGGGGGGCGTTTTCCAGCCTTGCAGTATCCCGTGGGCTGGGGTATTCGTATCCGCCTGATTCTTGGACAGGCCGCCGGGCCGGGGTAACCACACCCTGCCGCGCCAGGCCGATGGGTCGGCCCGGTGCCGGCCCGCCAATGCAACAACATGCCAATAAACAAGGGTTTTTCATGAAAATTGGACTGGGCTCGGACCACGGCGGCTTCGAAATGAAGCAAAAAATCAAGGACTTGCTGGCTAAACGGCCGGGGGTGGAGGTGACGGACTTCGGCACGTATAGCCCGGAATCGGTGGATTATCCGGATTTTGCGATCGAAGTGGCCCGGCGGGTCTCGGAAGGCGCGCTGGAACAGGGCATTCTGATTTGTACCACGGGCGTGGGCATGAGCATGGCGGCGAACAAGTTTCCACGGGTGCGCGCGGCGCAGGTGTTCAATGCCACGATGGCGCGCATGACGCGCGAGCATAATAATGCCAATGTCATGGCGCTGGGGGCGGCGATCACGCCGATGGACGAAATTCCCGCGATCCTGGAGGCGTGGTTCAATGCGACCTTCGAGCCGGGTTCGCGGCATGACCGCCGCGTCCAGAAGGTTAATGCCTGCGCGATGCGGGTGACGGAGCCGGAGGCGATCCATGAGCACGACACCGAAATCCATGCGGTGGTGCAGGGCGAAACCAAACGCCAACGGCAGAATATCGAGCTGATTGCGTCGGAAAATTATGTAAGCCGCGCGGTGCGCGAGGCCCAAGGCTCCGTGTTGACGAATAAATATGCCGAGGGCTATCCGGGCAAACGCTACTACAACGGGTGCGAGTTTGTGGATGAGGCCGAACGGCTGGCGATCGAACGCGCCAAGCAGTTGTTCGGCGCGGAGCACGTGAATGTGCAGCCGCATAGCGGCAGCGGCGCCAATATGGCGGTCTATTTTGCCATGATGCAGCCGGGCGATACCATGCTGGCCATGGGCCTGGCCCACGGCGGCCACCTGACCCACGGCCACAAGGTCAACTTCTCGGGGCGCTTCTTCAACGTGATCCCCTACGGCGTGGACCCCCAAACCGAACGGATTGATTATGACCAGGTCGAGGCGCTCGCCCGCGAACATAAGCCGCGCATGATTTGCGCCGGGGCCAGCGCCTATTCCCGCATTATTGACTTCAAACGCCTGGGGGCCATTGCCCATGACATCGGCGCGCTGCTGATGGTGGACATGGCGCACATCGCCGGGCTGGTGGCCACCGGCTTCCATCCCAGCCCCGTCCCCTATGCGGACTTCATCACCACCACCACCCACAAGACGCTGCGCGGGCCGCGCGGCGGCATGGTGCTGTGCAAGGAGGCCTATGCGGCGGACATTGACAAGCAGGTGTTCCCCGGCATTCAGGGCGGGCCGCTGATGCACGTCATCGCCGCCAAGGCGGTGTGCTTCCTCGAAGCCCTCCAGCCGGCCTATAAGGAATATGTGCGCCAAATCGTCATCAATGCCCAGACCTTGGCCGCCGAGCTGGAAAAAGTCGGGCTGCGGATCGTCTCCGGCGGCACCGACAACCACCTGATGCTTGCCGACCTCTCCCCGCTGGGCGTCACCGGCAAGGATGCCGCCACCGCGCTCGACCACGCCTTGATTACCGTCAACAAAAATGCGATTCCGTTCGACAAGCAAAAGCCGTTTGTCACCTCCGGCATCCGCCTCGGCACGCCCGCCGTGACCTCCCGCGGCATGAAGGAGCACGATATGGCCCAGATTGCCGAGTGGATTGGCGCCATCGTTGCCAAACCCAACGACGAAAAACTCCAGCAGCGCATCCGGGGCGAAGTGGCCGCGTTTTCCGAAAAGTTCCCCGTGCCCTGAACCCTCCCCCCGCCCCGTAACCGTGAACCAGCGAAATAGGCCGATATGAAATTTTTTGATCGCGTCAAAGCCGTCTTCGGCGGCGCCAAGACCCGCCACCCCGCCGCCGTCCCCGGCAACGTGCCCCGCCCGGCCAAACCCCACGGCGATAAAAAGGCGGCCGCCAATCCGCGCTTCGAGGAGGGTCCGCGCCGCGCCAACACCGCCGAAACCGAAGTCTGGCGCGCGGGCTCCCGTAAAAAGCGCGACAAGGTCAGCGCCCCCCCCAACCCGCGCAAGGCCGGCCGCGCCGCCGCCGCCGGCCCCGATACGCCGTGGGACCGGCGCGAATATCAGGTGGCCCCCGCCGAGGACCAAACCCGCTTCCTCGATGTGGACCTGCCCGATGTGCTGCTGCATGCCCTCGCCGACCTGAACTTCCGCTACTGCACCCCCATTCAGGCCAAGGCGCTGCCCGTGGCCCTCAATGGCCAGGATGTCTGCGGGCGCGCCCAAACCGGCACCGGCAAAACCGCCGCGTTCCTCCTGACCATCTTCAAGCACCTGCTCGACCACCCCGCGCCACCACAACGCCGCAAGGGCTACCCGCGCGCGCTCATCATGGCCCCCACCCGCGAGCTGTGCCTGCAAATCGCGCGCGATGCCGAAGCGCTGGGCCGCCATACCGGGTTGCGCCTGCTGGCCGTCTATGGCGGCATGGACCTGCAAGCCCAACGCACCGTGCTGCGCGATAAACATGTGGACATCGTCGTGGCCACCCCCGGCCGCCTGCTCGATTTCCGCCAGCGCCAGGATGTGGACTTCTCCAAGGTCGAAATCCTGGTGATTGACGAGGCCGACCGGATGCTCGACATGGGCTTCATTCCCGATATGCGCCGCATTGTCTATGGCTGCCCACCCAAGGATCAGCGCCAAACCCTGCTCTTCAGCGCCACCCTCACCCCGGAGGTCACCCGCCTCGCCGCCCAATGGATGCGCCACGCCGTCACCGTGGACATCGCCCCCGAACAAATCGCCGCCGATACCATTGACCAGCGCGTGTACATCGTCACCGAAGACCAGAAATTCACCATTGTGTACAACATCCTCAAGGACCTCGCGCCCGCGCGCGTCATCATTTTTGGCAACCGCCGCGACTCCACGGAACGGCTCTGCGACAACCTGCGGCACCAGGGCGTGGATGTCGCCCTGCTCTCCGGCGCGGTGGAACAACGCAAACGCCTCGCCGTGCTCGAAAACTTCCGGAGCGGCCGCGTCCCCGTGCTGGTCGCCACCGATGTCGCCGGCCGCGGCCTGCACATTGACGGCATTGATTTGATCATCAACTACAACATCCCCGAACAGGCCGAGGACTACGTCCACCGCATCGGCCGCACCGGGCGCGTCGGCGAAAAAGGCACCTCCATCACCTTCGCCGACGAAATTGACAGCTACTACATTCCCGCCGTGGAGGACTACATGAAGCGGCCCCTCAAGTGCATTCCGCCGCCCGAGGAATGGCTCGCCCCGCTGCCCCAGCCGCACATGGAAAAGAAGCGGCGCGCCCGCCCCGCCGATGGCCGCCGCCATTCCCCGCGCGGCCCGCGCCGGCCGCCGCGCCGCCGCTAGAAAAAACCCTTGCGCCAACCGCCGGAGGCTGGTAGGTTGCGCGCTCGACGATTGCCAAGGATACGATGCGCCACTCGGGGCAGTAGCTCAGTTGGTAGAGCATTACGTTCGCAACGTAGGGGTCGAGGGTT
>CAZNGD010000204.1:0-4259 GCA_964572295.1 uncultured Verrucomicrobiota bacterium | reverse complement strand
AAGTCTCCGCGCTCAACGAAGACGACTGGACCAACGATGCCCTGCTCGATGAACTCAACAAGGCGCTCGCCACGTTGGAGAATGTCCGCGCCGACTACAACAAGGCGCTGGCCAAGCTCGAAGCCGTGCAGCCGCACGCCGACGATGCGCCGCGCCCGCTGGCCTTCAGCGCCGGCGCCCCCGCCGCCCCCGCCGCCCATTCCTTCGCCTATTGGTGGCGCGCGGGCCTCGCCTTCCTGCTGCCGTTCATGGTGTTTCTTGCGCTCTTGTTTTTCATCGGCCTGTTGAGTTATTATTTCTGGTTGTAGCATGGCTGACCGCCGTAACATGTCCGCGTGGGAACGGCGCTTGAAGGAAATCGAGCGCGAGAAAGCGGAGCTGCGCACACAAATCCGCACGGTCGAACGCTGGCCCGATTCGCCACTGCCTGGCATCCCCCCCGGCGAGCCGCGCCTGCGCGAGGCCGCCATTCCCGTCGGCTATCGCGGCGCGCATCCGGCCCTCCTGCGCGACAACCTCGAAGTGCTGGTTCACGATACCGCCGAGTTGCCGCCCGGCGAGGTGGCTCTCGACTTCGAGCCCGGCCCCGACGGCCTCGCCACCAAGCGCGTCGTCATGCCGCGCCTGCAACGCACCGACCTGCTGCGCCCCGCGATGGGCGCCGCGCCGCCCGCCGCCGGCCGGCTCGGCGAACCCCGCCACGACCAGTTGCGCAACTATTACGGCGTGGCCGGCCTCAAGCGCGTCCGCGAAGCCCGCCGTGAACATGGCAGTCAACGCCTGCGCACCTTGTTCATGGTGGGCATGGTGCTCGTGTTGAGTTACGTGCTGTGCCAGATGCTCACATGACCCGCGCCCCACAGGAAGTTTTTCAAGCCACGCTCGCCACATCGTGGGGGACCGTGGTTCTGACCGCCGATGCCGCCGGGCTGCGCGCTTGCCGCTTGCCGGATGTCGGCACGCCCTCCGGCCCGCTACGCATTGGCCGCGCCACGCTGCCGCGCCAGGCCCCGCCCGCCCTGCGGCAGGCGGTCCCCGCCGCCGCCGCGCTGCTCGCCGGCCAGCCCCCCGCGCAACTCCCCGCGCTCAGCCCCGCCGCCTGGGCCGATGCCACCCCCTTCCAGCGCGCCATCTGGCGCGCCATGCAGCGCATCCCGCGCGGCCGCACCATGACCTATGCCGAACTCGCCCGCCGCGCCGGCCGCCCGCGCGCCAGCCGGGCCGCCGGTGGCGCGTGTGGCGCCAATCCCTTGCCGCTGTTTGTTCCCTGCCATCGCGTCGTGGCCACTGGCGGCGGCCTCGGTGGTTTCTCCGGCGGCCTCCCGTGGAAGATTCATCTCTTGCGCGTGGAAGGCGCACGACCATGAACATCGCCATCGCCTGCGGTGGCACCGGCGGGCATGTTTTTCCGGGGCTGGCCACCGCGCGTGAATTACTCAGCCGCGGCCACGAAGTCACCCTCTGGCTCACCGGGCGCGATACCGAACAAGCCGCCCGCCAGACCTGGGATGGCCCCGTCATCGAAGTCGCCGCGCGCGGCCTGCCCTCCGGCTTTTCGGTGCAAGCCCTGCAACGCGCCGCGCAACTGGGCCAGGCCATTTGGCGTTGCCGCGCCCGGATGCGCCAACCCCGCCCCGCCGTGCTGCTCGCCATGGGCTCCTACGCCTCCGTCGGGCCCTGCGGCGCCGCGCGCCTGCTTGGCATTCCCATTGTGCTGCACGAAGCCAACGTCATTCCCGGCCGCGCCGTCCGGCTCTTTGCCCGCCGCGCCGCCGCCGTCGCCGTCGGCTTCGAAGAAACCCGCTATCATCTGCCCCGCGCGCGCCTGCACGTCGTCGGGATGCCGCTGCGCGACGAACTGACCGCCGCCACTCGCGCCCTGCCGCCGCGTCCGGCCGCTGCGCCATTTCGTTTTCTCGTCATGGGCGGCAGCATGGGCGCGCGCCGCCTCAACGAAGTCGTCACCACCGCCCTCGCGCGCGTGCAGGCCGCCGGCCTGCCCTTCGCCGTCACCCATCTCACCGGGCGCGACGACGAATCCGCCGTCCGCGCCGCTTACGCCGCCGCCAACATCCCCGCCGACGTCATTGCCTTCACCAACTACATGGCCCCCCTCTACCACGCCGCCGATTTTGCCATCTGCCGCGCCGGCGCCTCCACCTGCGCCGAACTTGCCTATTTCGGTTTGCCCG
Source organism: uncultured Verrucomicrobiota bacterium (assembly GCA_964572295.1). Lineage (GTDB taxonomy): Bacteria > Verrucomicrobiota > Kiritimatiellia > CAIQIC01 > Lenti-01 > CAZNGD01. The sequence continues at coordinate 2,067 of CAZNGD010000204.1, read as the reverse complement.
CCCTGCTGGTGCCCTATCCCCACGCCGCCATGGACCACCAGACCGCCAATGCCCGCGCCGTGGAAAAACGCGGCGCCGCCGATGTCGTCGCCGAAGCCGACCTCACTCCCGCCTGGCTTGAATCCTACCTCCAGCAAGCCCTGCGCAAACCCGCGCGCCTCGCCCGCCAGCGCGAAGCCGCCCTCAAAACCGGCACCCGCAACGGCGCCGCCGATCTCGCCGCGCTCGTCGAGCAATGCGCCCGCCCATGACCCCCCCCGCCGATACCTGGCGCGCCGACATTCGCCGTTGGCTGGCGCAGCCCGCCAACGTCCATCTCCTCGGCATCGGCGGCATTGGCATGGCCGGCTTGGCCCGCCTGCTCGCCGCGCGCGGGCAGCACGTCAGCGGTTGCGATGCCGCCGCGCCGCGCACCCTCCGCTGGCTGCAAGCCCAGGGCATCCCTGCCTCCACCGGCCACGACCCCGCCCACCTCGCCACCGCCGACTGGGCCATCCACAGCCCCGCCGTGCCCGCCGACCATCCCGAAATGCGCGCCGCCGCCCGCCTGCCCCTCTACCGCCGCGGGCAAGTCCTGCCCGTCCTTGCCGAATACTGGCGCGCCATCGCCGTTGCAGGCACCCACGGCAAAACCACCACCGCCGCCATGATCACCCACATCCTGCGCCACACCGGCGCCGACCCCTCCTGGTGCATCGGCGGCGAACTAACCCCCGACCACGCCCCCGCCGGCATCGGCGCCGGACCGTGGCTCGTCTGCGAAGCCGACGAAAGCGACGCCACACTCGCCCACTACGCCCCCGCCGTCGCCCTCATCACCAACATCGAGTTCGACCACATGGAGCACTTCACCAGCCCCGCCCACTTCACCCAATGCTTCCGCGCCTATGCCCGCCAGGCCCGCCACCTCGTCTATTGCGCCGATGACCCCGCCGCCGCCGCCCTCGGCAGAGAAATCGGCGGCCTCTCCTATGGCCTGGCCCCCCCCGCCGACTACCACGCCGAAAACCCGCAACCCACCCCCGACGGCACCCGCGCCACCCTGCGCGGCATCCCGCTCACCATCCCCGTTCCCGGCCCGCACAACCTGCTCAACGCTCTGGGCGCCATCGCCGCCGTCAGCCACTGCGACATCCCGCTTCCCGTCGCCGCCGCCGCCCTCGCCACCTTCGCCTTGCCCCGCCGCCGCTTTGAGCAAATCGCCCACGCCCGTGGCATCCGCATCATCGCCGACTACGCCCATCACCCCTCCGAAATCCGCGCCCTGATAGCCGCCGCCCGCCAAGCAGGCGCCAGCCGCATCTGGGCCATCTTCCAGCCCCACCGCTACACCCGCACCCGCGCCCTCGGCCCCGACTTTTCCCCCGCCTTCGACGGCATCGCCGGCCTCATTCTCCTGCCCGTCTATGCCGCCAGCGAGCCCCCGCTACCCGGCGGCACATCCGCCGACCTCATCAAACACCTCTGGCGTCATAACCAATACCCCGCCGAACTCGTCAACGACCTCCCCGCCGCCGCCCGCGCCGCCGCCGCCCGCTGGCAACCCGGCGACTACATCCTCATCATCGGCGCCGGCGATATCGAACAAATCGCCCCCCACCTCCAAGCCCTTCTCCACGCCGAACCCGCAACGCCAGAGAACGCCAGCGCGAACGATGACCAGTAAAAAGCGGCAAGCAAACGTCAACCCAAACGCCCCCGTCTCCAGTCTCCCGTCTGTAGTCTCCCGTCTTCCGTCTCCCCCTTGCGCCGTTTGCATGACTTGTCTTCGGCTGTTTGGCTGCCCCGGCTCTTCCCCTGCAACCGTTATCCTGCCACCTGTCCTCCTCCCCCCGCATTAATCACACTGGCGATTCCCCACCGCCCCGTGGTATGGTTTCTTTCAGCCACGGAGAGATGGCGGAGTGGCCGAACGCGCCGGTCTTGAAAACCGGATCTCGCGCAAGCGGGACGGGGGTTCGAATCCCTCTCTCTCCGCCATTTATTTTTGCCCCGATTTCGGGCGACGATTCCCCACAGGCGCGTGAATTGAATGTGGAGGATCGGGTCCGTTTTCGAGCCGAGCGA
>CAZNGD010000203.1:0-4275 GCA_964572295.1 uncultured Verrucomicrobiota bacterium | reverse complement strand
TGGTGCTGGTGCGCTGGCCGCGGACGGGCAGGCCCTTGCGGTGACGGATGCCGCGATAGCAGTTGACGGCGATCAACCGGCGAATGTTGCCGCTCACGCCGCGGCGCAGATCGCCTTCCACCACATATTCTTCCTGCAACATCTTGGAGAGCGTGGCGATTTCCTCGCCCGTCAAGTCGTCGGCCTTCTTGGCCGGATCAATCTTGAGGCGCGCCACCAGTTCCCTGGCGCGGGCGGGTCCCACACCATAAATGTACCGCAGCGCGTACTCCACGCGCTTTTTCCCGGGAATATCTACACCAATCACTCTGGGCATGTTCGTATTTCTCCTGACCTTATCCTTGGCGCTGCTTATGGCGCAAATCGGTGCAAATGACCCGCACCACACCCTTGCGACGCACAATCTTGCAGCGCTCGCAAATCCGCTTTACCGATGTTCTGACTTTCATCTTCCAACCTCAGCTTTCCACAATCTCCATGACTTCGCCGCGCGACATGTCGAACGGCGACAGCCGTACACGCAAACGCGCGCCAACCGCCGGGCACAACCCGCCGGTCGCGGGCGCCTGCTCCCGCGGCACGAACGCCGTACATTCATGTCCGTTGCCTAATCGGGCACGGAAAACGCGATGGTTTAGCACAGCCACGACCTCCGCGTCCAGCTCAATTATTTCGTTGCCGCGCATGTGAGGATTTCCGCGGGTTCCGGCCCCACCACCAGCACCGTGTGCTCATAGTGGACCGAGCGCCGGCGGTCGCGGGTGCGCACCGTCCAACGGTTCGGCAGCACCTCCACCTGCCACGTGCCCAGATTGATCATCGGCTCGATGGCCAGCGTCATGCCCGGCTGCAGGCGGGGGCCCTTTCCCGGTTCGCCGTAGTTGGGAATCGGCGGCTCTTCGTGCAGCTTGCGGCCGACACCGTGCCCGCAATAGTCGCGCACCACGCCGAAGCCTGCGGCTTCGGCCACGGCTTGCACCGCATGGCCGATATCGCCCACGTGGCGGCCCGCCTGCGCGGCGGCAATGCCCGCCGCCAGGGCGGCCTCGCCCACGCGACAGAGCCGCGCCGATTCCTCATCCACCGCGCCCACGCGCACCGTGGTGGCGTTATCGCCGATGAAGCCCTCGGCCACAATGCCCAGGTCCACGCTGACCAAATCGCCGGCATTGATCACCCGCCGGCCCGGAATCCCATGCACCACCTCGTCATTGAGCGAGATGCAGGTGTACCCCGGAAATCCTCCATATCCAAAGAACGCACTTTTGACGCCGAGTTCCCGCATCCGCCGCGCGGCAAACTCATCGAGCTCACCGGTGGTGATGCCGGGGACAATTTGGGCCGCCATCTCCGCCAAGACCTGCGCGGAGAGCCGGCAGGCCACACGCATGCCCGCCAATTCCGCTCGCGTCTTGATGGGAATCATGCTGCCGACATCAGGCCAGCTTGGCCAACAATTCCGTAGTCGCCGCCTGGGGATTCGTCCCGGCGTTGATGCGGATCAGGATGCCCTTCTGGTCGTAAAAATCAATCAAGCTGGCGGTTTGGCGCTGGTACACATCCAGGCGATTCAGCACCGTGGCCTCGTGATCATCGGGCCGCTGATACAGGGGGCCACCGCACTGGTCGCAGATGCCTTCCTGCTTGGGGGGGATGTTGGTGACGTGATACACCGCGCCGCAGGTCTTGCAAATCCGCCGCCCGCTCAGCCGGCTGACAATGATCGGCGTGGCGACTTCCAACAGGAACACCTGCTGGACGGACGCCTGCAGCTTGGCCAGCACCTCGTCCAGTTGCCGGGCCTGTTCGAGGGTGCGTGGAAAGCCGTCAAACATGTAGCGGTCCGTCGGCTGGCCCTGGGCCAGGCGCTCGCTGACGATGCGCATGATGACGCCATCGGGCACCAGCTCGCCCTTGTCCATGAACGCCTTGGCTTCCTGCCCGGTGGGGGTGCCGGCCTTGATGGCCGCGCGCAGCATATCGCCGGTGGAGACATGGATGAAATCCGTGGCGTTGCGCACGCCTTCCGCCAAGGTGCCTTTGCCCGCGCCCGGGGCCCCGAGAAGAATAATGGCTTGCATGCGGTGTCTCCTAGTCGTTGCCGGTTAGCGGCGGCCGCGCAACTGTCCCTTGCGCAGGAAGCCGTCATAGTGGCGGGTGACCAGGTGCGATTCCACCTGGCGCATGGTGTCGAGCATCACACCCACGATGATCAACAGGCTGGTGCCGCCGAAGAACTGGGCCACCATCCACGGAATATGGAACGAGTTGCCCAGAATCATGGGCAGCACGGCGATAATGGTGAGGAACACCGCGCCGGCCAGGGTGATGCGGGTCATGACCCGATCCAGAAATTCCGCGGTGGGCTTGCCGGGGCGAATGCCGGGCACGTAGCCGCCATACTTCTTGAGGTCATCCGCGATTTGCACGGGGTGGAACTGCGTGGCCACCCAGAAGTAGGAGAAGAACAGAATCATCAGGCCGTAGAGCACAATGTAGGTCGGTCCGGCATAGCGCAGATATTGCGCCGCAAAGTTTTTCACCGCGTCAATCGGCACCATCATCAGCAACCGTTGGGGGAACATCAGGATGGCCTGCGCAAAAATGATGGGCATGACGCCGGAATAGTTCACGCGCAGCGGCATGTAGGTGCTCTGGCCGCCGTAGGTCTTGCGCCCGACCACGCGCTTGGCGTACTGCACCGGAATCTTGCGTTGGGCCTGGGTCACGGCCACCACGCCGGCAATCACTAGGAACGCCAGCGCCAGCATGGCCACCAGCATGAAAATGTTGGCCGAGCCCGTGCGGAACATGGCCACGGCCTGGCCGATCGCGCCGGGCAGGCGGCTGACGATGCTGATCGTGATGATCAGCGAAATGCCGTTGCCAATGCCGCGGGCGGTGATTTGCTCGCCCAGCCACATCAGGGTCATCGTGCCGGTGGTCATGGTCAAAATGGCCAACAGCAGGAAGGGCACGCGCGACATGGTCACGATGGCTTCGCCGGGCATGACTTGCAGGCCGAGCGCCTCGGGGCGCAGCAGCACTGCGGCCATGGCGTAGCCCTGCACGATGCACAGCGCCACCGTCAGGTAGCGGCCATATTGGATGATCTGCTGCCGGCCGGCATCGCCTTCGCGCGCCAGTTTTTCCAGCGCGGGGACCACCGCCGTCAACAGTTGCAGGATGATCGAAGCGCTGATGCTGGGCATGATGCCCAGCGCGCCGATCGCCGCCTGCGTCAATGCGCCACCACTGAACAGGTCCAGCAGCCCCATGAAGCCCATGTTGCCGCTTTGCATGCGCTCCATGATCCCGCGCAGCATTTCCGTATCCACGCCGGGCACCGGAATCACCGACAACAGGCGGCACACAAAAATAAGCGCAAGGGTAAAGAAGATGCGCTGGCGCAGCTCGGGGATTTTCAGGCTGTTGGAAAAAGCGGAAAGCATCGGGGAGCCTCGTGGGGTTCAGGACACTACAGAATGACTTCGCAGGAGCCGCCGGCCTGCTCAATCTTGGCCTTGGCCGTGGCGCTGAACGCGTGGGCCTTGACCTGGCGGGCCTCGGCGATATCGCCGCCGCCGAGAATCTTGATGCGGCTCTTGGGGCTCACGCGGCCGGCGGCCACGAGCGCTTCCGGCGTAATCGCGCCGGGGAGCAGCTTGAACAGCTCGCCGATGTTGAGCGCGGCATAGTCCACGCGATTGGGGCTGGTGAAGCCGCGCTTGGGCACGCGCCGGATCAGCGGCATCTGACCGCCTTCAAACAGCGGCTTGTGCTTGTGCCCGGTGCGGCTCATCTGGCCCTTGTTGCCCTTGCCGGCCGTCCGGCCCTTGCCGGAGGACTCGCCCCGGCCCACGCGCATCCGGCGCTTCTTCGCGCCGGGGGTGTTTTTCAACGAATGCAAATTCATGGTGCCCTACCCTTTCCTGTGCCTATTGGCGCAGCGCCGCGGCTTCCTCGCGGGAACGCAGTTGCTGCAGGCCGTTCATTGTGGCCTTGACGACATTGAGCGCCGAGCCGGAACCCAACGACTTGGCCAACACGTCGCGGATGCCGGCCAAATCCAGCACCGCGCGCGCGCCGCCGCCGGCGATCACGCCCGTACCCTTGGTGGCCGGGCGGAGCATCACGCGCGACGCGCCATAGCGCCCGATCACTTCGTGCGGAATGGTCCGGTCGCGCATGGTCACCTTGACCATGTTGCGCCGGGCGGTTTCCGTCGCCTTGCGGATGGCATCGGCATTTTCGCGGGCCTTGCCCAGCGCATAG
>CAZNGD010000202.1:0-4283 GCA_964572295.1 uncultured Verrucomicrobiota bacterium | reverse complement strand
GCCCTTGGGTGAGGACGTGCCGGTGACCGTCTACGGCGGCGGTGGCGGCGGCTATGCCATCATCCCGGAAGCCGACGACGTTGATTTTGACGACGACTTTTGCCTCTACGGTGTCGCCGGCGTGGGCTTTGCGTTAAACGAATCGCTGGCCATCTTCGGGGAAGTCCAATATCGCTTCCTGGAGATTGACGGGGTGAAGTACAACGGCGAGACCGTTGACGTTGGCGGCGAGAAGGGCAAGTTCAGCGGCCTGGGTGTCAACGTCGGCCTCCGGCTCGGCTTCTAACCCCGCGTCAGACTCAAATTCTTTTGTGACATCGCGCCGGCGCCAGTTTGCTGGCGGCGGCGCGATCCGTGTTGCGCCACTATGGCGGCGCGGCAGTCGGGGGGGGGCGCCGCGGGTTGATCTTGAAATTCGGGAGGGGCGGGGCTACAAGGGGCGGATGAAAAAATATCTGCTTGTGGTGTGGTTGACCGGTGGGCTGGGCGCAATGGTGGCGGCGGGGGCGCCCGCGTCGTCCATCGCGCAGGACCCGTACCGGGGCGCGATTGTGGTGGATGCGCACACGGGGGAAGCCCTGTTTGAAGATGCGGCCGATCGCCCGGGCTATCCGGCCAGTATGCTCAAACTGATGGATTTGTTCATCGTTTTGGATGGCGTCAAACAGGGCCGTGTGCGGTTGAATGACATGGTGCGGGTGACGCCGGAAGTGGCGGCCATCGGCGGCTCGCAGGTGTATTTGGACCCGCGCGAGTCGTTCAGCGTGGAGGAAATGCTCTACGCCCTGATTATCCAGTCGGCCAATGATGCGGCGCTGGCGTTGGCGCTGCACGTGGGCGGCACGCGCGAAGGCTTTGTGCGGATGATGAACGACAAGGCGCGCGAGCTGGGCCTTTCGCCCATCACGCAGTTTCAGTCGCCGCACGGGTTGCCGCCCGCGGCCGGGCAGCGTCCCGACATGACGACCCCGCGCGACTTCGCCAAGTTGTGCGTGGCGCTGCTCAAGGCGCACCCCGAGGCGCTGCAGTACACGGCTGCCACCTTCCGGGTGTTCCGCCCGGAGCCCCGGTTGTTCGAGATGCGCACGCATAATCATTTGCTGGCGAGTGTGCCGGGTTGCGATGGCCTCAAAACCGGGTACTTCACGGCGGCAGGCTATTCCATTGCCGCCACGGTGCAGCGCGATGGCGCGCGCGTCATTGCCGTGGTGATGGGGAGCGTGGACCGCAAGACGCGTGATGCCAAGGCCACGGAGTTGCTCGCCATCGGGATGCAAAAGGCATCGCGGCCCGCGCCGCAACCGGTGGTCAAGGCCGCCCCGCCACCGCCGCCGCCGCCGCCGGTGGTGGATGTGGTCGAGGAAGACCCGCAGCAGGGCGAAGATTGGCCCGACGCGGCAGACGCGGACGGGGCGGCGCCGCAAAAGGCGCGCGGTGGCTGGTGGAAGAACGCGGGCCTCGTGTTGTTGGGCGCGTTCCTGGCCTCGGTGATTGGCATGGCCGCGCAACGCCGCCGACTGCTTGGCCGATGAAGGTTGCGGATTTCGATTACGACCTGCCGCCGGAGCTTGTTGCGCAGGAGCCGACCGCGCGCCGTGACGGCGCGCGCATGATGGTGCTGGATCGCGCGGCCCGCACCATTCAACACCGTACGTTTGCCGAACTGACGGACTTTCTGCGGCCCAGCGATTTGTTGGTGGTGAACGACACCCGCGTCATTCCCGCGCGGGTTTTTGGCCGCAAGGCCAAGGCGGGCACCGGCGGGCGCGTGGAGTTTTTGCTGTTGGAGGAGATTGCCCCCGGGGTGTGGGATGCGCTGATGCGGACGCGCCGCCGTCCGGCGCCGGGGGAGCAAGTGATCTTGGACGAGGATCTTGCCGTCGTGACGATACTGGCCGATGGCGAGCTCGGGCGGGTGCAAATCCGGGTGGAGTCGGCATTGCCGTGGCTGGAGGTGTTGGAGCGGATTGGGCAAACCCCGCTGCCGCCCTACATCGCCCGCAAAGAGCCCACGCCTGCGCGCCGCGCGGCCGACAAAGAGCGCTATCAGACCGTGTTCGCGCGCGATCCCGGCGCGGTGGCCGCGCCGACGGCCGGGCTCCATTTTACGCCGGACGTGCTCCAACGGCTGGCGGCCATGGGCGTGGCGCAAGCGGCGGTGACTCTGCACGTGGGCTTGGGCACGTTTCGGCCGGTGTCCACGGTGGAGGTGCGCGACCACCAAATGGATTTTGAGCGGTGGTGGATCCCCACGGAAACCGCGACTCAAGTGCAAGCCACCCGGGCCGCCGGCGGGCGTGTGGTGGCCGTGGGCACCACCAGCGTGCGCACGTTGGAAAGTGCGACCACCCGCCCGGAGGGCTTCGGAGCCGGCCAGGGCCGCACCGATTTGTTTATTTATCCGCCCTACGAATTCAAAATCGTGGATGCCCTGCTGACGAATTTCCACCTGCCGAAATCCACGTTGATCATGATGATCAGCGCCTTTGCCGGCTACGGTTTTGTGCGCGAGGCCTATCGCCAGGCGATTGAACAGCGCTACCGGTTTTATAGTTACGGCGATTGCATGCTCATCCTGTGAGCGCGGCCACCCATCACCCACGGCAATCCTGCGGGCCATGAAGTTGGAGAAAACAGCCCTGGCGGTCGTGGCGCAACTATGCGCGCAACTGCCCCCGCCCATTGCGCGGCTGGCCGCCGCGGTGCCGGTGGTCACCATGCCGCGACCCACGGCGGCGATGATTCGCGACGACGGTCTGGAACCGGATTTGCTCGGGCTGTTTGTCGGCCCCAGCCGGACGGAGCACGGCGAGGGCGGCGACCCGCTGCCCCCGCAAATCCTGCTGTTTGTGGAAAACATCCGGGACTATGCGGCAGGCGATGCCGACCGCTTCCGCGAAGAAGTGCGCGTGACGTATTTCCACGAGCTGGGGCATTACCTCGGGCTGGAGGAAGACGACCTCGAAATCCGCGGCTTGGAATAGGCGTGGCGCATCACCGGCGATATGGCCCCGAACCGGGCGGCGCGGGTTTAGTGTTTGTCGGTCTGGGGTTGAGCCGCTGGCGTAGTGGCGGCGGCCCGGGGAACAAGCAGGCGCGCGCCGTCACGCTTGGTGGGCGCGGCGTTGTAGAGCGTCATGGCCTCGGGCAGATGTTTGCGCAGTTCCTGGGCGCGTTTTTTGTCGCGCGGGTGCGTCGAGAAAATGCTCAACGCCTTGGCCACTTGGCTGTCGTTCGCTCCGGCCAGCCGTTCCCAGACACGCGGCGCGGCTTCGGGGTTGTAGCCGGCCTTGGCCATGTACATCATGCCGACCCGGTCCGCTTCGAGCTCGTCCGCCCGGGAGTAGCGGGTGACGATCAACCCGTTGTGCGCCAGCATCAGGCCGCCAAACAGCAGTTGCAGATCGTCCTTGTCTTCGATCGTGGCCCACACCATGCCGGCCGTCAGCAACAGATTGGGCAGCATTTGGCGGGTCATGGCCTCGGTGGAATGGCGGCAATTGACGTGCGCGATTTCGTGGCCGATGACCGCCGCCAGCTCATCCACGGTGCGCACGAGCCCCTCCTTGGGATTCCAGATGCCCTCAAACACCATGATGTTGCCGCCCGGCAGCGCGTAGGCGTTGACGAAGTCCGGATCGCCCACAAAAGTCGCCTGATAGGGCAGGTTGGTGATGTGCGCCACGGCGGTAATGTGCGCCGTGATGTCGCGGACGAGAGCCACGCTGGCGGGGTCTTGGTCAATCGGCGCGTTTTCTTTGCGGAGCCCGCCCATCAGCTCATTATAGAACTGGCCGCCAAGCTGAACTTCCTCCCCCAGCGAATACATATTTTGCACCTGCTGACCGGTGACGTAGTCCGTGGTGGCGCAACCCGCCACCAACGAGAGCAGCAGCGCGGCCATCGCCGCCGCGCGTATCAAACGGATTGGATTCATCGCACGTTCTCCAGCTTCTTCGGTGGCATCCATTCGCCGGGCGGGGCACGGCACCCCAAGCCCACGTCTAATTATTCATTCTGGAAAATAGCCGTCGCGAAGTCCAGCCAATCGAGTCCTGCGGGGCGGGCAGGCTGCGCCGTCGGCGTCCGGGCTGTTGGCTGCTTCCGTCTTTTGGAGGGACGGCTTCCACGCCGTCCGCGCGGCCTGCCGCGCATTGCGCGGTGGCGCGGCAAGCCGCGCGGTGGCGCGGCAAGCCGGGCTGTTGGATTTCGGCTCGTGGGCTCTACGTTTGTGTTCCGCTTGTTCCGGCGTTTCTGGTGGAGGATTTCTTGTGGATTTTGGC
>CAZNGD010000201.1:0-4294 GCA_964572295.1 uncultured Verrucomicrobiota bacterium | reverse complement strand
TACATCACCGAGGGCCAGTTCTACCTGCGCAACGGGCGCATCGAGCCGTTCGGCTCGCTCTCGCGCCTGAAGCAGCAGGTCAACGGCCGCACGCGCGAAGATCACCGCACCGTGATGAACACCATGATTCAGTTGTACGCCTCGTTCAAGGAAACCCTGGAAAAGCAGTCCATGGGCTTCCGGATGAGCGCGTGGGACAACCGCCTGCTGAAGTATGGCGAACGCTTCGAGCGCGAGATGATGGACCTCTCCGTCAATATCCCGCTGGAGGCCGCGCTGGACCTCGGCTGGCAGATCATGGCCGACTGTTTCGAGCCGGAAGAAACCGGCATCTCCGCCAAGCTGCTCGCGCAATTCTGGCCACGGAAGACGGCGTAGGACACCAGCATGGGCAAGGTCAAAAATACCAAGACGGAACTGAAGGCGCAGCGCGACGCGCTGAAGCGCTATCGCCGTTACCTGCCGACGCTGCTGCTCAAGAAGCAGCAGTTGCAGATGGAAATCCGGCAGGTGGAGCAGCGCGTGACCGAAAAGAAGGCCGAAGAAGAAGCCGCCCGTGGCGCGCTGGCCGACTGGGTCAAGCTCTACTCCGATCCGCTGGATTACCTGTCCTGGTTGAAGGTCGAAGCCATTGATGTCGAACCCGGCAACATCGCCGGGGTGGCGGTGCGCGCCCTGCGCGAAATCCGTTTCCAGCGCACCACGCCGGACTTGTGGGCCACCCCCGCCTGGCTGGATGAAGGACTTGCCACGCTGGAACAACTGTTCCGGCTGCGCATCGAACGCCGCCTGCTGGAAGAGCAGTTGCGCCTCCTGGCCGAAGAGCTGCGCACCACCAGCCAGCGCGTCAATTTGTTTGAGAAGGTCAAGATTCCGGAATGCTCGGAGAATATCCGGCGCATCCGCATTTTCCTGGGCGATGAAAACACCAGCGCCGTGGTGCGCTCGAAGATCGCCAAGGACAAATCCATCAAGAAGGCGAGCGCGCAGTCCGTAGCCGGGGCAGGAGAATCAGCCGCATGATCGTCCCGATGAAAAAATTGACGGTGTTGTGCGTGGCGCACGACCGCAAGGCCACGCTGGCCGCCCTCCGCGAGCTGGGCGTGCTGCACGTCACGCCGGTGGTGCCGCCGCTGGGCGCCGGTTTGGAAGTCGCCCGCGAAAAGGCAACCGGCCTGCGGCGCTTGCTCGAAGCGCTGCCCGCCACCAAAGAGGCCCGGCCCACCGGACATACCGCCGGCGAGGTGGTCGCCGAGGTCGGCTATTTGTTGGATATCCGCGCCGATTGCCAGGAGCGGTTGGAGCATCTGGAAACGGAAGTGGCGCGGCTGGAACCGTTCGGTGATTTTGATCCGCTGCAGATCAAGCAACTCGTCGCGCAGGGCATCTGGCTCAAGTTATACCGCGCGCCGGTCAAGGGTGCGCCGCCACTGCCCGAAGACGTGACCGCACAAAAAATGGGCACGCGCAAAAATGATGCCTTTTGGGCCTTGTTTGGCCGCGCGCCCTTCGAGTGGGCCGGGGCCGATGAACAGCGCCTGCCGGAAGATTCCCCCGCCGAATTGCGCAAGGAAATCGGCCGCCTCCAAGGCGCGCTGACGGCCAGCGCCAAGGAACTGCAAACGCTCGCGGGCGACCGCCCCTTGCTGGAACGCCTCCTGACCGAAGCCGAGGCGGACGTGCGACTGAAAGAAGTGCGCGCGGGCATGGGCAGCGCGGAGTCCGTGGCGTATGTCCAAGGTTTTATTCCCGACGAAGACGTGCCGCGCATTCAAGAGGCCGCCGCGCCGCGCGGGTGGGGGGTGCTGGTGGTGGAGCCCGGCCCGCAGGATGATGTGCCGGTCAAACTCAAGCCGCCGCGCTGGGCCACGCCCATCAAGGCCGTGTTCCAAGGCATCAACATTCTGCCCGCCTATAATGAAGCGGATGTCAGCACGGTCTTCATGCTGTTTTTCTCGCTGTTCTTCGCCATGATTATTGGCGATGCGGGCTACGGGCTGGTCTTCCTTGGCCTGACCCTGTGGGCCCGGCACAAACTGCCGCGCAATGCCGTTCACCTGTTGGTGATCACCAGTGTCTGCACGATGATTTGGGGACTGATCACCGGCACGATTTTTGGAATGTCGCCGGAAATTCTGGCCCGCGCCGGACTCGACAGGATTCAAGTGCCATTCCTGACCGATCCGGACAAGTCCGCGCAGAACATCATGGGCCTGTGCTTCCTGATCGGCACCATTCAACTGACCATCGGCCACCTGTGGAATGTGTGGGATCTGGCCCGCCGCCGCCAGCTCAAGGCGTTGGAGCAGTTCGGCTGGATGCTGACCACGTGGTTCATGTTCCTCCTGGCGGATGACATGGTGCTCAAAGGCCACATGCTCGGTTATCTGGGCCTCTCCGCCGAGGCCAGCGCCCTGTTGTGGCGCGTGGCGACTTACTCGCTGGTGGGCGGCATTGTGCTGATTATTTTGTTCATGATGCCGCCGCGCGAAATCAAGGATGGCTGGTTCAACTTGGCGCTGCTGCCGTTGAGCCTGGTGAGCAATTTCACCGACGTGGTGTCCTACGTGCGCCTGTACGCCGTGGGCACGGCGGGTTTCGCGGTGGCCAACGCCTTCAACAACATGATTTTTAGCGGCAATCAGCCCTGGTGGGGCCTGTTGCTGAGCGCGGTGCTGGCGTTTCTGGCGCATACCCTCAATGTGCTGTTGAGCACCATGGGCGTGCTGGTGCACGGCATCCGGCTGAATACACTGGAATTTTCCAATCACAAGGGTATTTCGTGGAGCGGCTCGCCGTATAAGCCGTTTGCGAAACCGGAAATGGCAACCTAGGCAAGAGAATGTAAAAAATGGGCGGCAACGCCCGGAAGCGAGGAGAGCAAACATGGATGCAGCAACAATTGAAGCATTGGGGAAGGCAGGCGGCGCAGCCGCGTTGGGTCTGGCGGCGGTCGGGTCGTCCATCGGCGCCGGATTGGCTGGCGCTTCGGCCATTGGCGCGTGGAAGAAGTGCTACGCGCAGAGCAAAGCCGCGCCGTTCATTTTGATCACCTTCATCGGCGCGCCGCTGTCGCAGACGATTTACGGCATGATCCTGATGGGCTGGATGGTGGAAGTGGCGCAGAGCGCCACCGCCGCCCAGAACTGGGCCACCATGCTGATCGGCGGCATTTTTGGCGGCTTGGGCATCGGAGTTTCCGCGTGGTTCCAAGGTTATGCCGGCGCAGCGGGTGCGGATGCCCTCGCGGAAACCGGGCAGGGCTTCGGCAACTATCTGATGACGCTCGGTGTCATTGAAACCGTGGCGCTGTTCGTGCTGGTGTTCATCCGCTCGTCCTTCATGGGCTAGCCGCCGCCCACGCCGGAGATACCATGAATATCCAGAAACGCGCCGGCTTTACGCTGGTGGAATTGCTGACGGTCATTGCCATCATCGCCCTGTTGGCGGCGCTGATTTTGGGCTTGGCCGGCAATGCGCAGAAAAAGGCGGCCCGCGACAAGGCGACCGCCGAGGTCACCCAACTCTCCTCGTTTGTGGGGGATTATCTCGCGCAATATGGCCAAGTGCCGAAAAATACGGCCGCGCTGTCCAACGAATTAAAGGCCGTCAACCATGCGTTGACCAATATGCTCGACCCGTGGGGCATGACCTACCGCTACGAAGCCAGCTCGCCGGTGACCTTTTATCTCTGGTCGCTGGGCGGGGACTTGGGCAGCCCGGCGACAAACCGCGCGCTGTGGATCGGCACCATGCCGTAAGGCGCGGTGCTCTAGAACAGGTCCGCAAACGCCATGGCCATGACGTGCGTGCCGGCATCGTTCGGATGCAGGCCATCGGGCATGTAGAACGAGTGCTCCACCAGCGGGCGGGTGTTGTTCGGGTCTGCCGTGTCCGTGCCGCTGGAAAATTCCTTTTCCAGGTCCACGCACCGCAGATTATGCGCCCCGGCAAGGTCGCGAATGCCCTGATTCAGCCGTAGCGTGCTGCCCGCAAAAAAGCGGTGGCCGCCAATCGGCATGGGGTAGGTGGCCAGCACCGGCACGACATGATTCTCCTGGCAAATGCGCACCATGCGATCCAGCGCCCCGATGATGGCCGAGTTGCTCTGGCCGTGGATCACGTCATTGACCCCGTAGAGAATCAGCATGTAGGCCGGGTGATATTTATCAATGGCCTGTTGGGTGCGTTTGACGTTTTCAGTGGCGCGGCTGCCGCTGATTGCCGCGTTGTGAACCACTTTGCCGGTCAGCGCGGCCAGGCGGGGAGGATAAGAGGCACAGGGGCATTCACT
>CAZNGD010000200.1:0-4296 GCA_964572295.1 uncultured Verrucomicrobiota bacterium | reverse complement strand
CTTGAGCGCCACCATGCGGCCGTTGGCGTTGGCCCCTTCCCACCCGACGGCGTCGCCCGCCTCCTGCCAGCGCGCTTCCCAGTCGCGCGGCTTTTCGCGCGGCTCCATGCGCCAAAGCTCCTGCGCCGGGAAGGCGTCGATGACGGCGGGATCGTTGCCGGACTCCCAGCGGGCCTTGCCGTAGGTCATCTTCTCGGCCATGTCCACGATGAGCCCGATGCGGGAAGGCGACGCCATGTCTTCCATCTCGCGCGGCCCGGTCGCTTCCAGTCCACGCTCTAGGGCGGCCGCGCGCATCTCAGAAATTACTTGGTCGCGTGACATGAGCACCGTCTCATCGGCCTTTGCGCCAGACAGCTCGCGCCCGCGCCGGAGAGCGCCAACCCGCACGCGGGCGCCGCGCAGGGCGTCGAGGCTCGCCTTCTTCAGTTCGGCGACGTGCTGGGCGTGTTCGAGCTTCGCGGACCAGAAAGCGTCTTGGCGGACTTCAGCCGGAACCTCCGCCCACTCCTTGGCGGACATCGGCGAGACGGTGGCCTGCCGTTCGCGGAAAACGCGGAGAATGCGCAGGATGTTCTGCACGTTGACGACCGGAGCGGGCATTAATCCATCCTTTCGAGCTTGCAGACAGATTTGGAAATGGTATGGTTTATTCCAGCTTGAGGCTCCCCCCGGGGAAATACGAAAACTGAATCAACCGGGAAGTAGGGCGCGGAGCGGAAGTAGTGTGCGCCAGCTACGGCTGACCGCGAAACGCTGAAAACAGCATCCGCCTCTTGAGATAGAAAAGTCATTCCCGCTCACCCTCAAGCGTTTCCCGGTTTTCAATCGCGTCTTTTCTGTGTTTGAAAACGCTGGCCTTTCTTTCGCTGTTATAGGCCGTGACGATTGTTGCCCCATCCGATTCCGGCCTTAAGAACACCATATCTCCATTGGAATGAACAACCGCTATACCGCCATGGGTCCCGTGGGGGTCACGGTAGTATTTCCCATGCGCCAACACATTCGGAATGCGCCCAGGATCGTCTAGCATATGCCATGCCCTCTTTCGCGAATGTGGACGGCCCCCTCGGTTTTATCGCCCTGCATGAAGGATATTCGGCCAAGTTTCTTCGACCGCATGAAATCCGAAACATCTTGCCCGCGCTGAATCACGGACATGTTGCGTGCTCCGGTTTCCCTGTTCTGCTTCCGAACTTCAGCTCGTGATGGTTCATGCGAGCCGGCACTCTTGCTGGAGCTTCCCGCTTCAGTGAATTTTCCGACATCGTCTCGCGGATGCCTTGACTCGTCGAACGTTCCGCTATTCGTCAGGTCTTTTTTTTTAAAGCCAGAGCCGTCTTCCAGCCCCTGCTTGCGCGCCATCGCCAGCTTGCCTCGCAGATACGCCTCGAAAGCGTTAGTGTCCATCATCGCGTCGGTCGGCGCGGCTTTGATGGCGGCTTCGAGTTGAGCGAACCATTCATCCGTCGGCTTGGCGTCGCCGCCCTGCTCCTTGGCCAGCGTGTCGATCATCGAGAAGAAGCCGGAATCCAGTGCGGCGGTCTTGGCGGTCGATTCCCGATTGAACAGCGGTCGTCCCTGAGGCTCCATCACCGGCGCATCCTTCACCAGCTTCAGACCCGTAATCTCAGACGCCTGCGCGTCGTTCACCGAGTAGCCGGCCTGCTTCGCCTTGACAAGCTGGTCGAGCGCCGCCTCCGGATCGGCCTCCTTGCGCATGGACAGCTCGAACCACGCCAGCGCCCGCTCGCCGGGAGCCAGCAGCCCCGCCGCTTCAAGCGTCGGGCGGTCGATGCCGTTCTGGAGCAGTTCGGAGATGTCGCCGACGTCTTCTGCCACAAGAGCATTGAGCGTGTCCTTGTGCTGTGGGCTCGCTCCGGCCCCGATGCCCGTCGGCATGGAGAGCATCGTCAGCATCCCGCCCGTTAGCGCCTTGGTCATCATCTGGTCGATGTTGTCCAGCGTCATGTTGTAGAACGGCAGACCCTTGGCCGCGTCGAGCTTGTGAATTTCCGTCGGGCAATTCGGATCGCCCTTCGCGATGACGGCGCTCTCGCCTCGCCGCGCCTGCTTCAGGCTGGCGATCAGTGCATTTCCGGCCGGAGTTCCTTCTTCGGGAAGCCCTGCGCCAGTCAGAATGATGACCTGATTCTTGCTGGCCTCTTCGAGGTTCTTTTCGCGGAAGTTCATCACTTCCTTTGCTCGGTACGCGAGGCGGAGAAGTTCGATTAGACAAGAGTCGTCGAATACGCGAATCAAATACTCGCCTGGCCGCATCACGGGCATGGTGCGCAAATCCAGCAGCGTGCGCGCCTCCCGGTTGAAATGCCAATCGAACGTAGGTTCGTGCATGAGCCAATCGATGTCGCGGATGGCGTTCCACGGATCAACAAGCTGAAGAACGTTCCCGTTCAGGCGCACCACCGCGAAACCGTAGAAGCGCGCGGTCGCCAGATGCTTAAGCGCCGACTTCAGGTTCTTGAAAGCCTCATATCGCGTCTTCAGGATGTCATGCTGCTGCTTGGCGCGCGCTTTCGTCTCGGGCGTAGCGTCCGGGTTTTCCTCGGCGGCTTCCTGCGCGATAGTGATCTTCCATTCGCACGCTACGACCTGCGCGCGCCAGAAACGGACCTTGTCCCCCAGCAGCGACACAATGCGCGCCATCTCGTGGAACGTCCAGGCCGGCCGCGCGTACAGTCCCCGGTTGATCTCTCTCCGCATGTCGGTTTCGATCATGTCAGCGGTCAGTTGCGCCAGCGGATCGGCGGTCGGGTTTTTGGCCTTCGTTTCTTCCGGAGCAAGCGACAAGGCCGCGTCCGGCTTGCGACTGAAAAGATTGCGCAGCTTCATGCCGATTGCCTGCCGCTCAATCCGGGGGCAGAGAAATTCCAACAAACGGAGGCGGCGCGACCATATTGAACGCATAGGCCGCCGTGTCCACCTGGTCGTCATGTGCTCCAACGGGGAAGGAATCGACTTCGGAAAGGAACGCATCGTTCCACGGCGAACGTAGCAGCTTCACGTTTCCTACACGCGCCTGGTCCAGGAACGGCAGTGCACGGAATTCTTTGCTGCCAGATGGCGCCAGCGCCTGGATGCGGTAGCCGGCCAGCGATGCCGCGATGCTCGATACCGTGATCTTCCCGGACGCCCCGGGCTCCTGCTCGACGCCAATCCGGACGATAGGCCCGTCCTGCCTAGCGATGGATTGCAGGCGGTCCAGAACTTCGGCCGGCCCAAGCCTCGCCCGGGACACATCCGAGATCACGAACAGGTTGCCAACACGCTCGACTTTTGTCCCGCAAAGGAAGTCCGCCCTGGCGCTGGCCGTCGCCGCCAAGTCCCAAGCTCGCGCGGCATAACGCACCCCAGGAGGCATGGCGTCAATCACACCGAACCAATCGCGACGCGCAACGCTGCCTTCGGCGGCCAGAGGCCGCTGCTGGTACATCGCCGACCACCAGCGTGTTGACGCCTCGCGGAATGGCGTTAGCGCCTTAACCGGAAACCGCTCCGGCCATAGCGCCTCACCTGGGACACGACCGATTTCGTCGCCTTCTTCGGCGATGGCCGGCAGCCGGATCACTCGCCACTTGTCCGGCTCGCGCTTAAGAAGGCGCCCAGCCAAATCGTCGTCGTGCCAGCGGGTCATCATCAGAATGATCGCCCCACCGGGCTCCAGCCGTGTCGTGAACGTCGAAAGATACCAGTTCCAGATCGCCTCGCGCCGCGTTGAGCTGTAGGCCTCCTCGGAGTTCTTGATCGGGTCGTCGATGATGCCGACGTCCATTCCCTTGCCGGTGATCGGCCCGCCGACGCCGGCCGTTGTCATGTAGCCTTCGTCGCCATGGATCGACCACCAGTTGCCGCGCGACTTCTTCAGTCGTCGCGAAAGGCCGAACACCTCGCCGGATAGCAACAAAGCGTCGCGCGCTTGCTCGCCCCAATGCTCGGCGAAACTGGCCTCGTAGCTCGTGAGGATCACGCGCTTGCGGGGGAACTTGCGCAGGTAGTGCGCAGGAAAGTAGCGCGAAACGAACTCGCTCTTGCCGTGGCGCGGCGGCATGAAGATCATTAGTCGCTTGCACCGGCCTTCGGCCACGTCGTCTAGGGCACGCCCCACGTACTCAAGGTGACGAGGACACTCCCACCGGCCGTCCGAAACGATCCTGGAAAACAGCGCAGAATCCGGCAGCGCGTCAAGAGGCTGGTTCATCGGCTGCCGCCTGCCCGCGAAGCATCTTGCGAACCTTGGACAGGTCGAGCGCGTTCTTCCCGTTCAGATTGTCCACC
>CAZNGD010000199.1:0-4346 GCA_964572295.1 uncultured Verrucomicrobiota bacterium | reverse complement strand
ACTCAAAAGGCATTCTTTTCATGGTTGAAAGTTTCAGAATGGCTAGTTGCTCGTAGATTTTGCGAATGGAGAACGCCCTCCTGGCGAAAGGGAGTAAAGATGAAAAAGGCGATTCTGATGATTGCGCTGATGTTGCGGGCCACGACCGGCATGGCTCAGTTGATCGGCCTGCCGATTGCGGCTACGGCCAGTTCCCAGCCGCTGGGCACGGTGGCGGCTTCCGGCGGCATTGTGTTCGGCGAGGATCTCAACCTGTATGGCGGGCGCATTTCGTTTTCGCCGGTGGGCATTCTGGCGATTTTTGGCGACCTCGGCCTGATTGATCCCGACGTGGGTAAAACCGGATTTGCCGCGCAAGGCGGCGGCCTGCTGACCTTGCCGATCCGCGACCTCCCCGTGGATGTCGGGCTGCGTGCAACGGCGGCCTACGCGGCGTTTGATATCCCCGGCGGCGATCTCACGATGAACACCCTCAATGCGGGTGTGCTGGTCAGCCGCGATTTGAACCATGTCAGCCCCTATGTTTTCCTGGGTCTCAATTTTGCGGATGTGACTGCGAAATCCCATGGCAACAATGCCTCGGAAGATGAGACGGATTTGGCCCTGGCGGCGGGACTCCATGTGAAACTCACCACGGACTTTTCCCTCTATGGAGAAGTGGCCCACGTGGATGACCTCTTTGTGGCGGTGGGCGCCCGCTGGACCCACTGACCCGCGGCCACGCCGCGACATCTGCGCCCCGCCAGCCCCGCGCGCAATGCGCTGGGGCCGGCTGTGTTTCCCCGAAAAATGGCTTGCGCCGGGCATGGTTGCCGGCCATGCTGCGCCAAGATTAAGCATAAGGAGTTGCCATGGTTCCCCAATGGATCATTGAAAAAAAGCGTGACGGCCATATTTTGAGCGCCGAGGAAATTCGATTTTTCATCAAGGGGTTCACCGATGGCTCCCTCCCCGATTACCAGATGGCGGCCATGGCCATGGCGATTTATCTCAAAGGGATGACCCCCGAAGAAACCGCCATCCTGACCGAGGCCATGATGCATTCCGGCGCGATGGTGGACACCTCCTCCATCAAACTCCCGCTCGTGGACAAGCATTCCACCGGGGGCATCGGCGACAAGGTTTCGTTGATTTTGGCGCCGCTGGCCGCGTGCGCCGGCTTGGCCGTGCCGATGATTTCCGGCCGCGGGCTGGGCATTACCGGCGGCACGCTCGACAAGCTGGAGTCCATCCCCGGATTCAACGTCAACCTGTCCGAAAAGCAGTTCATCGAAACCATCCACAAGTGCGGATTTTCGATGATCGGGCAGACCGGCGAAATTGCGCCCGCCGACAAAAAATTGTACGCGCTGCGGGATGTCACCGGCACGGTGGCCTCCATTCCGCTGATTACCGCTTCGATCATGTGCAAGAAGATGGCCGAGGGCATTGACTCGCTGGTGCTGGATGTCAAGTGGGGCACGGGCGCCTTCATGAAGACCATCGAAGATGCCACCACCTTGGCCCAGTCCATGGTGCGCGTGGGCAAGGCCATGAACAAGGGCATGGTGGCCCTGCTGACGGATATGAACCAGCCGCTGGGCCGCACGGCCGGCAACGCGCTGGAAATCATTGAATCCATGGAATGCCTGCAAGGGCAGCACGCCAACGACGACCTGATGAACATCACGCTGGCGCTCACTGCGGAAATGCTGGTGCTGGGCAAGAAGGCCGCGAACACCGTGGCCGCGCTGGAAATCCTGCGCGGGCACATTGTGTCCGGCGCGGCGTTCGCCAAGTTCAAGGAAATGGCCGCGCTGCATGGCGCGGATGTCCGCACGCTCGACGACCTGAGCCTGTTGCCCAAGGCCCGCATCCTCAAGCCGTATCTCGCGCCTGCCGCCGGTTATCTGGCCAAGGTGGATGCCGAATCCATCGGCCGCGCGGTGTTGGTGTTGGGCGGCGGCCGCCAAAAAACGGACGACCGCATTGACTACGGCGTGGGCACTTCCGGGCTCGCCAAGATTGGCGACAAGGTGGAAAAAGGCCAGCCGCTGGTCACCGTCCACGCCAACTCGGAAGAGAAGCTGGCCACCGCCATGGGCTACATCGAGCAGGCGTTTGGTCTCGCCGATACTCCCGTCGCGTCGCCCAAGCCGATTGTGGACCGCATCACCGGCTAAGCGGACGCCGCCGCCGCGTCACGAAACAGGTCGGCAATTTGCCGGGGCAAATGCTCGCGGGTCGCGCTGTCCACCGTCAGCAACGAGGTGACCGCTTCGCGCTGGATAATATCCAGCCAGCGGTCCAAGGCGCGGTGTTGGATGACCGCCAACACCGGCCGTGCCTCGCGAAAAATGCGCGCGATGGCGGCGGTAAAATCGCCGACCGCCAACTCCAACACGCCTAGTTCATCGAGCACAACCGGCAGCGGTGATGGCCGCAGGCTGGCGGCAGCCTGCGCGACAAAGGTGGCGGTATCCAGTTGATACGGAAAACCCGGCGCGCGCTCCACACGGCGGGCCATCACGTGTGGCGCCCCACCCCACGCTTCGAGACAAATCGCCGCCGCGCCGCGCGCGCCGCCCCCCCAGTGGGTGCGGAATCCGGCGGGTGCCGTCCAGCCCAGCTCGCGCCGCACCGCTTGCACCACGGTGCTTTTGCCCGCGCCGATGCCGCCGGTCAGCACGACTTTGGGCGCGGCGCGGCCAGGCCGGGCCGCCAGAGATGCCTTGTCCGGGTTCACAACCAGCAGCATACCCGGTTGACGGCCAACCGCCAATCCTCACGAGCAATAAAACGCTTTTGATGAATTGCGCTTTCCTGTTTGCGTCAGGGGACCAGGTATTTTATGTTTTTAGGGATACTCACGCGCAGGAGCGAATGATGACCAGACCACGAAAGAACGCCCGCCAACTCATCGGAACCGGAATGCCCCGGGTGGATGCAGCCGGTAAGGTGAGCGGGGAGACCCGTTACCTCAACGATTGCCCGCGCCAGGGCATTCTGGAGGGCGTGGTGGTGCGCGCGGACGTGCCGCGCGGCATTCTCCGGGCGGTCGAGCTGGACCCGGCCCACAACTGGCGGGGAATCACCGTGGCGACGGCCAAGGACATCCCCGGCGAAAACGTGGTGCATATGCACGACCGCACCATGCCGCTGCTGGCGGCCATCGGCGCGGAAGTGCGCTACCGTGGCGAACCGGTGGCCGTGGTCGCCGCCCCCACCCTCGCCCAGGCCACCGCCGCTGCGGCCCACGTCCGCGTGACGATTGACCCCCGGCCGGCGCTGCTGACGCTGGCGGAAGCCGTGGCCATCTTCAAGGCCACGCCCGACCGCTTTGACTCGATGAAGGACCAGGACATCGTCAAAGGCGACATTGCCTGCGGGTTTGCCGAAGCCGACGACATTCTCGAAGGCGAATACGCCGCCGGCCATCAGGAGCAGCTTTATTTGGAAAATCAAGGCGTGGTGGTGTATCCGCAAAAGGATGGCTCCATCTTCGCGGATGGCTCCTTGCAGTGTCCCTATTTCCCGGTGCACGAGCTGAACGACCCGCTCCAACTCCCGCCGGAAAAAATCCGTGTGCGCCAAACGCCCATCGGCGGCGCGTTCGGCGGCAAGGAAGAATATCCGACCATGCTGATTGGTTATGCGGCCCTGCCCGCGCTGAAATCCGGCAAGCCGGTCAAAATCACCTACGAGCGCAATGAGGACATCCTGTTCACGCCCAAGCGCCATCCGGTGTGGATGCGCTATAAAACCGGCTTCAAAAAGGATGGCACGCTCACCGCGGTGGAATGCGATTACATTCTGGATGGCGGCGCCTATCTGACCATTTCCGATGTGGTGATGTTCCGCGGCATTTTGCACTGCGCGCTGGCCTACCGCTGCGACAACGTGGTGATCCGCGGCCGGGTGGCGCGGACCAACTCCATGCCGTGCGGCGCCTTTCGCGGCTTCGGCGCGCCGCAGGCCATCTGGGGCATTGAGTCGCACATTGACGCGGTGGCGGCGCGCCTTGGCCGCGCGCCACATGAGTACCGCCGGCAAATCCATATTCGCCCCGGCGACAGCACCCCCACCGGCCAGATTCTTTCCACCGAAAACGGGTCCACCACCTGCCTCCAGATGGCGCTGCAACGCGCGGACTTCGCGCGCAAGTGGCGGCAATCGTCGCAGGGCAAACTACGCAAGGGCCAGGCGAAGCTGTACGGCATTGGGTTGGCGTTTTTGGGCCACGGCTCGGCGTTCACCGGCGATGGCGAGGCCAAGTTCAAGGCCCAGGGCCGGGTGGAGCTGGCCACGCTCGACAACGGCCAGCCGGGGGTGAACATTCGCGTGTCCTCCACCGAGATGGGCCAAGG
>CAZNGD010000198.1:0-4349 GCA_964572295.1 uncultured Verrucomicrobiota bacterium | reverse complement strand
CGGAACGCCGTAATCTGGTCATCAGCCGCCGGGCCCTTTTGGAAAAAGAACGGGCCGGCCACGGCCGCAACACGGAGACAAACATGGCGAAGAAGAAATATGTTTATTTTTACGGATTCGGGAAAGAGAGCACCGAGGGCGATGCCTCCATGAAGGCCATTCTCGGCGGCAAGGGCGCGAACCTCGCCGAAATGGCGAACGCCAATCTGCCCGTGCCGGCGGGATTCACGGTGTCCACCGAAGCCTGCGCGTACTATGCCTCGCACAAGGGCCAATATCCCGAGGGGATGCTCGACCAGCTCAACGCCCAGCTCAAGAAGCTGGAACGGAAAATGGGCAAGAAGCTCGGCGACCCCAAGAACCCGCTGCTGGTTTCCGTGCGTTCGGGCGCGGCCATTTCCATGCCCGGCATGATGGATACCGTCCTCAATCTCGGCCTCAACGATAAGTCCATCCTCGGCTTCATCGCCAGCACCGGTAACGATCGCGCCGCGTGGGATTCCTACCGCCGTTTCATTGACATGTTCGGCGACGTGGTCATGGGCCCGACCACCGGCCTCGCCCACCACGACTTCGAAGTGGCCATGGCCGCGCTGAAGCAAAAGTATGGCGCCAAGGAAGACACCGATCTGACCGCCGACCAGCTCAAGGAACTGTGCGATGTCTATAAGAAGGTGTACCAGCAGAAGGTCAGGAAGCCCTTCCCGCAAGACCCGATGGACCAGCTCCTGGCCGCCGTCAACGCGGTGTTCGGCAGTTGGAACAGCGAGCGCGCGCAGAAGTATCGCCAGATCAACAAGGTGACCGGGCTGCTCGGCACCGCCGTCAACGTGCAAGCCATGGTGTTCGGCAACATGGGCGATGAATCCGGCACCGGCGTGGCGTTCACCCGCGACGGCTCCACCGGCTCCGAAGCGCCCATGGGCGAATACCTCGTCAACGCGCAGGGCGAAGACGTGGTGGCGGGCATCCGCACCCCGCGGCATCTCGACGAAATGCCCAGCGAAAAGAGCCCCATCTGGAGGAAGGCGCACGCGCAGTTGATCAAGATCATGAAGCGCCTCGAAGAGCACTACAAGTACCCGCAGGACGTGGAGTTCACCGTCGAGCAGGGCACGCTGTGGATGCTGCAAACCCGCAACGCCAAGCGCTCCGGTCTCGCCGGCGTGCGCTGGGCCGTCGAAATGGCCACCGGCAAGGATTTCTATACCGGCAAGCCGCAGAAGAAAATCCTGCGCCCGGATGAAGCCATTGCCACCGTCATCGGCTCCGATCTCGAACAGTTGCTCTATCCCATCTTTGATGCCGCCGCCGAGAAGACGGCCGTCAGGCTGACCACGGGTCTGCCGGCGGGGCCGGGCGCGGGCGTGGGCAAGATCGTGTTTGAGGCGCACACCGCCGAAGCCATCGTCAAAGCCAATCCCGATGAAAAGTTGATCCTCGTGCGCCACGAAACCAGCCCCGAAGATGTCGGCGGCATGTGGGCCGCGCAAGGCATTCTGACGAGCACGGGCGGCATGACCTCGCACGCGGCCGTGGTGGCCCGTGGCTGGGGCAAGTGCTGCATCGCCGGCGCCAACGCGCTGCAGATTGACTACAAGGCCAAGACCATCACCGCCGGCGGCGTCACGCTGAAGGAAGGCGATTGGATCAGCCTCAACGGCACCGCCGGCGTGGTGTATGTCGGCCAAATCCCCACCCAGGCCAGCCCCGTGGTCAACGCGGTGGTCAGCGGCAAGAAGGAGGCCCAAAAGCACCCCATCTACCGCATGTACAAGCAGATCAGCGACTGGGCGGACAAATATCGCAGGATTGCCGTGCGCACCAACGCCGACAGTCCCAAGGATGCCGCCGCCGCCCGCGCGTTTGGCGCGGAAGGCATTGGCCTGTGCCGCACCGAGCACATGTTCTTCGAGGGCGACCGCATTTGGGCCGTCCGCGAGTTCATTCTGGCGCAGGACAGCGCCGAACGCGGGAAGGCGCTGGCCAAGCTGTTGCCGCTGCAACGCGGCGACTTCGAAGGCATCTTCAAGGCCATGGATGGCTACGGCGTGACGATCCGCCTGATTGATCCGCCGCTGCACGAGTTCGTGCCGCAGGATGACGCGGGCCAGGCCGAGATGGCCAAGCGCATGGGCACCACGCCCGCCGTGGTCGCCGCGCACGTCAAGAAGCTGCACGAAATGAACCCCATGCTGGGGCATCGCGGCTGCCGCCTCTCCATCACCTATCCGGAACTGTGCGTCATGCAAACGCGCGCCATCATGGAAGCCGCCTGCAACGTCGCCAAGACGGGCCGCAAGGTGCTGCCGGAAATCATGGTGCCGCTCGTGGGCGCCAAGACCGAGCTCGACTACTGCGCCGAAATCATCCGCCAAACCGCGGATGCCGTCCTCAAGGAAAAGAAAGCCAAGGTGAAGTATCTCGTCGGGACGATGGTGGAAGTGCCGCGCGCGGCCCTCACCGCCGATGCCATTGCGGAAAGCGCCGAGTTCTTCAGCTTCGGCACCAACGACATGACCCAGATGACGTTCGGCTTCAGCCGTGACGACATCGGCAGCTTCCTGCCGGACTATCTCGACAAGAAGATTCTGCCGGTGGACCCGTTCCAGTCGCTGGACACCACGGGTGTTGGGCAGTTGGTGGAGATGGCCGTCAAGAAGGGCCGCAGCACGCGCCCGGACCTCAAGTGCGGCGTCTGCGGCGAACACGGCGGCGACTCCGCCTCCGTCAAGTTCTTCGCCAAGGTCGGCTTGAACTACGTGAGCTGCTCGCCCTACCGCGTGCCCATCGCGCGCTTGGCCGCAGCGCAGCAAGCCCTCGGCAAGTAATCGCGCCTTGCGCCACAAACCGCCCCCGCCCCCGGGGGCGGTTTTTTCGTGCCCGCGCGTGGTCAACGCCCGGTTTTTTATTTTTTGGCGTTGCGCGCCGCCCGATTCCCGCGCGCAAAAAAAACGCGCGCGGCGGGGGATTGTAA
The DNA here is from genome assembly GCA_964572295.1 of uncultured Verrucomicrobiota bacterium. Taxonomy (GTDB): domain Bacteria; phylum Verrucomicrobiota; class Kiritimatiellia; order CAIQIC01; family Lenti-01; genus CAZNGD01. The sequence continues at coordinate 1,372 of CAZNGD010000198.1, read as the reverse complement.
GGCTGGAACGGTCGCAGACCTTCCAGCCTTGCCCGGCGGGGTGGGGGAGTATCGGGTTTGATTTCGGCGTCCGATTTGCTACGGTGCCGTGCATGCCAGATCGCCAACCCATAGCCGGATGGATAACCGCGTGCTGCGCCGCGGCGCTGCTGCTGTGCGCCGTGGGCTGTCAGCGCGATTCCGCCGCGAGTGAAGCGCGCGAGCGTTGTCTGCGCCGCGCCAAAGCTGCGGTGCAGGCGCAGGATATTTCTGCGGCCGTTCAGTGGGGCGAACGCGCCGTCGCGCGCCGTCCGCATTCCGCCTTGGCGCATCGCGAACTGGGTTTGCTGTATGACAACGCGCAACAGGATTACGCGCGCGCGATCTATCACTACCAACGCTATCTCGAATTGCGGCCCACCGCCGAAGATCATGACGCGGTGCGCGCCCGCCTGACGCACTGTCGCACGGCATTCGCGGCCGAGGTCGCGGCCACGCCTGCGGAAATCAAGCGCGCCATCCAAACGCGCGACACCCAAATCGCCGCGCTGGAAACGGAGTTGGCCGCGTTGCGCGCGGGCGCGAAGCCGCCGCCCAAACCCGCGCGCGGCAAATCCGGCAGCGCCGCCAAAACGCCGCCGACCGCGTCGGCATCCCCGGCCGCCACGCCGGACGAGCCGCCACCGGCGGCGGCCACGACAACCCACGTGGTGCAGGCCGGCGACACCCTCGCCACCATCTCCGCGCGCTACTACGGAACCCCCGCCAAGTGGAACCATATTTTCAATGCCAACCGCGACCGCCTGTCCAGCCCCAACAATGTGCGCGTGGGCGCGCGCTTGACCATCCCCCCGCCATAAGGAGCCGCCAACATGGGTACTGATTTTTTTGATGCCGATCTCGTCCGCGAGCGCGAAGCCGCGCTAAAGATCAAGCTCGATGCCGACAGCGCCGCCGCGCCGCGCGATGGCCATATTCCGTCCTCGCGCGATTTGCCCAACCGCCCCGTTTCCGATCTTACGCTCACCCATCTCGCGCGCCACAAGCAGGAGGTCACCGATCAAATGGTGGACAAGGCGCAGGAGCTCGACCGCCTCCGCGCGCGGCAGGAAGAACTCGAACGCGAGCGCCGGTTGCTCGAAGAACTCCGCCAGAAACAGGAGGCGTTTGATTCCGGCCGCCGCGAACTGAAAACCCGTTTGCAGGAAGCGCTCGTGCGTCTGGAAAAAGATCAGTTGCAAGCCGCGCGCCTCGGCCAGTTGCTCGAGGAAACCCGCGCCATGTTCAACGACCGCTTCGCCGAAGTCTCCGCGCTCAACGAAGACGACTGGACCAACGATGCCCTGCTCGATGAACAGATCGGAAGAGCACACGTCTGAACTCCAGTCACTCC
>CAZNGD010000197.1:0-4479 GCA_964572295.1 uncultured Verrucomicrobiota bacterium | reverse complement strand
CAGCGCATAGCCCACCTGGCCATTCCGGTCGCCCACCACCACCAACGCGGAAAAGCTGAAGCGTCGCCCGCCCTTGACCACCTTGGCGCAGCGATTGATCTCCACCACGCGCTCCAGCGCCTCGGCGGGGCTCTTCTGCTGAAATTCCTCGTTCTTCTTCACTTCGCGTTTTATCATACCCGATTTCCTTACATTACCGGCTCTAGAACTGCAGGCCACCTTCGCGGGCGGCATCGGCCAGCGCCTGCAGGCGCCCCCGGTAGGCGAAGCCGCCACGGTCGAACACGACCGCAGCGATGCCCTTTTCCTTGGCGACCTGCGCCGCCAGCGCGCCCAACTGCTTGGCCGTGGCCACGTTGAGCTTCTGGCCCTTGACCGGTCCGGCCAAGGTGGAAACCGCCGCCAGCGTTTTGCCGGCAAGGTCGTCTATGAACTGCACATAGAGATGCATATTGGAGACAAACACGCTCATGCGCGGCCGTTCCGCCGTGCCCTGCACTTTTTGACGCAACCGCCGATGCCGGCGCACGCGATAATCTTTTAACGTCTTCACTTTCATGGTTACGCCACCGTCTTGCCCGCTTTCCGGCGCACGCGTTCATCCTTGTAGCGCACCCCTTTGCCCTTGTAGGGCTCGGGGGGGCGGAAGGAACGGATCCGAGCGCTCACTTGTCCCACCAATTGCTTGTCAATGCCGCTGACCTTGAGCTGGGTGCCGTCGGTCACGGTCACGGTGATGCCTTCCGGCACCGTGTATTCCACCGGATGGGAGTACCCCACGTTCAGGGTCAGTTGCTTGCCGGCGATGCTCGCCTTGAAGCCCACGCCCTGGATTTCCAGTTCGCGGCTGTAGCCATCCTTGAGCCCGACCACCATGTTGGCCAGCAGCGCGCGAATGGTGCCATGCCCGGCCCGGCTTTGCTTGCCATCGTCCGCGCGGCTGACGAGGAGTTTATCCCCCTCCTGCGCCACGCGGATGTAGTCCGGGATCTTTTGGGTCAACTCGCCTTGGGGCCCCTTGAGGGTCACGGCGCCGGCGGCCACTTGGGCGGTCACGCCCGCAGGCAGGACCACCGGTAGTTTTCCGATTCTCGACATAGTGTTTCTCCCTCCGCCCTTACCAGACCTGGCAGAGCACTTCGCCACCGACGCGGGCCGCCCGCGCCTCGCGGTCGGACATCAGGCCGCGGCTGGTGCTCAACACCGCCGTGCCCATGCCGCCGCGCACGCGCGGAATATCCGCCGCGCCCACATAGCGCCGCAGCCCCGGACGGCTCACGCGCCGCAACTGCTGAATGATGGGTTTTTCGTTGTAATCATACTTCAACGTCACGCGCAGCACCTTCTTGCCCTCGCGCTCCGTGGTGGCCACATCGGTAATGTAGCCTTCCTTCTTCAGGATTCGGGCAACCTCCGCCTTCAGGCGGGAGTGGCCCACTTCCGTGGCCGGCAACCCGGCTCTGCTTGCGTTGCGGATGCACGTCAGCATGTCCGCAATGGGATCTGAACAGCTCATTCTACTCCTCCCGTCCTACCAGCTTGCTTTCACGACACCGGGGATTTTGCCCTCGGACGCCAGTTCGCGGAAGCAAATGCGGCACAATTGAAATTTCCGAATATAGGCCCGCGCCCGGCCACAGCGCCGGCAGCGGCTATAGCCGCGCACCGCGAACTTGGGTTCGCGCGCAGCCTTTACCATCCATGATATCTTAGCCAAGGTATTCCTCCGTTTTCCAAATGCTTACGTGGCGAACGGCATGCCGAGGAGTTGCAGCAGCTCCTTGGCATCCGCATTGTTTTGCGCGCTGGTGACGATCGTAATGTCCATGCCCTGCGTCCGCTTGACCTTGTCGGACTCAATCTCCGGGAACAGCGTCTGTTCCTTCAGGCCCAGCGTGTAGTTGCCGTGGCCGTCAAAGGCCTTGGGCGGCACGCCGCGGAAGTCGCGAATGCGCGGCAGCGTGGCGTGGATCAGGCGTTCGAGGAAGTCATACATCCGCCGCCCGCGCAGGGTGACCTTCGCGCCGATGGGCATGCCTTCGCGCAGCTTGAAGTTCGAGATGCTCTTCGTGGCCTTGCGTTGCGAAGGCCGCTGGCCCGTGATCTTCGCCAGGTCGTCGGAGATCGCCTTGAGCACATCGCGGTCCACCAGGGCGTTGACCGACATGTTCACGACCACCTTCACCACCCGCGGCACATCCATCGCGGAGGGATACTTGCCCGTGGCCTTCAGCGCCTTGACCACTTCCTTTTGATATTTTTCCTTCAGCAGGGACATGGCGTTATTCCTTTCCCGTCTTCTTGGCGGCCCGCGTCACCACCACCAGCTTCGCGGCGGCCATGGGCGCTTCGCGCGTGACGATGCCCCCATTGGGGTTGTCCTGCGACTTGCGCAGGTGCTTCTTCACAAAGTTGAAGCCTTCGACCAGCACCCGGCCGGTCCGGGGGTAGACCCGCAGCACCTTGCCGGTCTTCTTGCCATCCGCGTCCTCGCCGGAAATCGCCCGGACGATGTCATCGCGGCGCACATGCATTTTCACTTTTTTCATTACAGCACCTCGGGAGCCAGGGAGATGACCTTCATGAAGTTCAGTTCGCGCAGCTCGCGCGCCACCGGCCCGAAAATGCGGCTGCCGCGCGGGTTTTTCTGGTCATCAATCAGAATCACGGCGTTGTTGTCGAACGACAGGGTGGAGCCATCCGGGCGATGAATCGGCGCCGCCGTGCGCACGATCAAGGCCAGGGATTTTTCGCCCTTCTTGACCAGGCCCGCCGGTTGCGCTTCCCGAATGGAAACGCGGATGATGTCGCCAATCCCCGCGACCGTTTTGCGCTGGCCGAGCACCTTGATGCACTTGGCCGTGCGCGCGCCGGTGTTATCCGCCACCGGCAGCAGCGATTCCATCTGGATCATGACGACACCTCGCTCTTGGCGGCGCGGGTCACCACGCGCACCAGCCGCCACCGCTTCAGCTTGCTCAGCGGGCGGGTTTCGGCAATCAGCACCTGATCGCCGCGCCGCGCCTCGTTCCGCTCGTCATGCGCGTAATACTTTTTGCTGCGGCGCAGGATCTTGCCATACACCGGGTGCGTGATGCGCCGTTCGGCCTGCACCACCACCGTCTTGTTCATCGCGTCGCTCACCACGACGCCCATGCGCTCCTTGCGCAAATTGCGTGTTTCCGTCGCCATATTCATTACCTCGCGGCTTGCGCCTGGTTGATGACCGTTTTGATGCGCGCGATATCCCGGCGCACCAGCCGGACGCGGTCGGGTTTCTCCAACTGGCCGGCCGTCTGCTGGATTCGCAGATTGAACAGTTCCTTCTCCATCTCCGCCAATTTCGCCAACTGTTCTTCGGGCGACAGGTCGCGGATATCTCTTGCCTTCATCGCGTACGCTCCTTCGTGGTTACAGCACAACTCCGCGCCGCACGAATGTCGTCCGGATCGGCAGTTTGGTGGCCGCCAGCCGCAGACATTCCAGCGCTTGCGCTTCGGACACGCCATCCATCTCGAACAGGATGCGGCCGGGGCGGATCACCGCCACCCAGCCTTCAATGGCGCCCTTGCCCTTGCCCATGCGGACTTCGAGCGGCTTCTTGGAATAGGATTTGTCGGGGAACACCCGGATCCAGAGCTTGCCCTTGCGCTTCATGGCGCGGTTCATCGCCACGCGCGCGGCTTCGATCTGGATGTTGGTCAACCAGCAGCGCTCCATGGCGCGCAGGCCGTATTCGCCGAACGCCAGGCTGTTGCCGGATTGCGCCAAGCCCTTGCGCGAGCCGCGCTGGCTTTGGCGGTACTTCACACGTTTAGGCATAAGGGGCATAGGACTTCTCCTTATTCGTCACATTCCGGGCCGGCGCGGTTTCCGGCTTCACGCAGATCCAGCACTTCACGCCGATCTTGCCGGCCATCGTGTTGGCTTCCGCAAAGCCGTACTGCACTTCCGCGCGCAGCGTCTGCAGCGGCACTTTGCCGACCATGTAATGCTCCGTGCGGGCCAATTCCGCGCCGCCCAGACGGCCACAGGCCTGCACCCGGATCCCCAGCGCGCCCATGTCCATGGTCAGTTGCAGCGCGCGCTTCATCGCCCGGCGGAACGCCACCCGGCGTTCCAACTGCAGCGCGATGCTCTCGGCCACCAGTTGCGCGTTGGTGTCGGGATTGCGCACTTCCTTGATCTCGACATAGATTTCCTTGCCGGTCTTGGCGCTCAATTCCTCGCGCAGCTTGTCAATGCCCTCGCCCTTGCGCCCGATCACCACGCCCGGCCGCGCCGTGAACACCGTCACCCGCGCGCGTTGCGCATAGCGTTCGATCACAATGTCGGCCACGGCGGCATCCTTCAGGCGGGCGCGCACCAGGTCGCGGATCTCCAGATCCTCGTTCAACAAATTGCCGAATTCTTTTCTTTCCGCGAACCAGCGGCTCTTCCACTGCTTGTGGACCGCCATGCGGAAACCGATCGGATTGA
>CAZNGD010000196.1:0-4485 GCA_964572295.1 uncultured Verrucomicrobiota bacterium | reverse complement strand
GGGTCGCGCAGATCAAACTTTTCGGGATGGTCGCGGAAAAATTCGCGATGCACCCGGCACCAGACGAGGCGGCCGTCGGTATCAATGTTGATCTTGGTGACGCCGAGTTTGGCCGCGCCAAGGAATTGGCTGGCATCCACGCCGGACGCGCCCTTGATGTCGCCGCCAGCGGCGTTGATGCGGGCCACTTCGTCCTGCGGCACGGATGAGGAGCCGTGCATGACGATGGGGAAGCCGGGCAGGCGCCTCTGGATTTCTTCGAGGATGTCGTAGCGCAATTTTTGCTGACCCTTGAACTTGAAGGCGCCGTGCGAGGTGCCGATGGCGGCGGCCAGGCTGTCGCAACCGGTTTGCTTGACGAAGTATTCGGCCTCTTCCGGCTTGGTGTACACGTGCTCGGCGGCCACGATGTCTTCCTCGACACCCTTGAGCTGGCCCAGTTCGGCTTCGACGACGATTCCCTTGGCGTGGGCGGCGGCGACGACGCGCTGGGTGATCTCGATGTTCTTTTCGAGGGGCTCGTGCGAGGCGTCAATCATCACGGACGAATAGACGCCGGAGTTGATGCAATCCATGCAGGTGACTTCGTCGCCGTGATCGAGGTGAATGGCGAAGACGGCCTCGGGGAAGATTTCGTTGGCGGTCTTCATCATGGCTTCGAGCATCAGCTTGTGGGTATAGCTGCGGGCACCCTTGGAAAGCTGGACGATGAACGGGGCTTTGCTGTCCACGTTGCCCTTGAACAAACCCATGGTCTGTTCGAGGTTGTTGATGTTGTAGGCGCCGATGGCGTATTGGCCATAGGCATGGGCAAACAGTTCCTTGGTGGTGACGATCATGGCGGGGCTCCTTGGTTCAGTTTTTACAGGTATAATTCGGCTTCGTTGACATACGGGGCCGGTTGTTCGGTGTCGGTGTCGTCGCTCTCGTCTTCGTCGTCGGCGGAATCAGTCCGACGCTGCAAATCGGTTAAGCGGGAGGGGGCAACCAGCCCGGCCTGCCAATCGTGGAACAGGCCTTGGGCGCGCCGCGCGCGAATGGCCGAGGAAATTTCGGGCTGATAGGCATCGAAGGTGGCTTCGTCGGGGGCGGTGCGCTGCTTGACGTAGGCCACGAGCAGGCCATCGGGGAGGAGGACGGGTTCGGTGATTTCGCCCTGATTATAGCCGACCACGGCGCGCACCAGCGCTTGTTCCACAATGTTGGTGGACGAGGCCGCCGAGAGGCCGGTGAACGGTTCACTGACGCTGACTTCGGCGCCCAGGCCGCTGACCGCTGCGGCCAACGTTTTGCCGGCGGCAAACCCGTCGGCGATGCTCTGGCGCAATTCTTCGCCCTTGGCCATGAGCGCATCGTTGATGGCCTTCTGGCGCGCGGCTTCCATGGCCGTCGTCTCGACTTCCTCAAACGCCGGCACGCGCGGCTCCAGAATCTTGTCGAGATAAAGGATATAGATGTTTTCCTCGCCGAGGACGGGCGAGCTGACGCGGTCATAGGCATTGGGGGCCAGCTCAAACGCCGTCAACACGAACGCGATGCCGCCATCGGGCAGGGGCTGCTCGTGGCGCGAGAAGGGCGCGAGTGTCACGGCCGGGTGGCCGGCTTTTTCGGCTTCCGTGGCGAAATCGGGCACGGTGCCATCGCGGTCGGGAATGGCCTGGAAGACCAGCTCATTCGCGGCCGCCTCGGCCTGGTCAATGGCCGTGGCCTTGCGCAGGGCCGAGACGATATCATCCCGGACATCGGACAGTTCCGCCACGGTGACGCGGGGTTCGCCCTCGTCATCGGTTTCCTGCGTGGTGTAGTCCTCGATGTGCAGCTCGTAATAATCCTGAATGTCGTCTTCGCTGATTTCGTCATCGGTGGCGAGATAATCGGCGATGGGATAGGCCGCATAAAGAATGCGGCGCTGTTCGGGAATGGTGAACGCCTCGGGGTTGGCGGTGAACAGGTCGCGGGCGTCGTCTGCCGTCGCCGTCACGTGGGCGGCCACGTCGTCACGCTTGAGCGCGGCATATTCCACGGTGAAGCTGTCCAGCAGCGTGTCGAAGGTGCGTTGGATTTCCAGCGGGGTGACCAGCGCCTGACGGCCGATCAGATTCGCCAGCTTCTGGATGACGATTTCATCGCGCAGGTGCTGCTCGAACAGGGCCACGGAAAAGCCCAGCGGGGCCACCGTATTCTGCAAAAAGCCCGCGTAGAGTTGCGGGTTGTAAATGCCGTTGGTCGAGGAAAAATTGGCGCGCAGCACGCTGACCAATTCCTGATCGCTGGCCGTAATGCCCAGCTTGCGGGCTTCGCGCAGGGTGGCCACGCGCTGCCAGGCCAGTTGCCGCAACAGGAGTTCCGTTTCCGGCGTGGAAGCCACATCGCGGCCCAGCGCCAACGTGCGGCTCAAACGAATGCTGCGGTCCGCCGCGCGGAACTCATTGAAGCCGACCGATTCGCCATCCAGCGTGCCCACGGCATCGGCGCGCGCGGCCTTGTCGCTCTGCGAAGGCCACACCATGCCCCAAATCACGAACGAAAAGACAATGGCCACCAGAAACACCCCCCACAACAGGCGGGACTGGATCAGCCGATGAAACTTTGAAATCATCATGGTCATGTTCGGGCTCGCTTTCCTCAACAAGTAGGCAACACTGTCCCGCACGGTCAAAACAGGGCGGGCAATATCGGGGCATGAGAATACGGGCCCCCGCCATGCCGGGCAAGAACCATTTTCTGCTCCAGCCCAGCCCCGGCCCAAGCGACGGCGGCGTGATTATGGCCTTGATGCGCGGCCATTCCGTGATACGCTCTGCCGATGGTGTATTGCGCCGATTGGCTGTTTTTTGGGGGGCGGCAAGGCCCGGCTTGCGGGGTGCCAGCCGCGCCCGCCATCAGCCATGATGGCCCACAGACATGAACAACGATTGGAATGATTATCCGTTCTCGGCCTTTTCTGCCGCGCTCCGCTCGGCCGCAGGAATAGGCAGCGGCCTTATTTTTGCCCTGCTGGCGGGAACAGCCATCGGATTTTTCGGACATGGCCCAACCTTTACTGACACCCATGATGGCTTTTTCTTTTTGTATTTGTTTTTCATTTTTCCCATTCACCTCCTGGCCAATCTGGGCCGGCTGCCCGGGTTTCTGGCCGCCATGGCTTCTCTCGCGCTGCTGATCCTCCACCTCAAATGGGAAAGCCATAAACTGGAGATTCTGGCGCTCTACACACTCTCGGTTGGGCTCTGTGTGTTCCAGAGCGTGGGCCTGGACCAACAAAACTCTGCCGATATGTCCTGGCTCAGGTTCTTCATTGGCTGCGCGATGGTGGTGTGCGGATACATCGCCATCCGTGGCGTTGAATTCTTGTGGTGGAAAACACGCCGCCGATAAGGACTGACCCTTTTTTCGATATTGAACGGAGGGGGGGGGCGCGGTACCTTACTCCTTTTGTCTGGATGTCCTGAGGATGCCGGGAGTGGTTCGTGAAGTTGCCGTTGACCGTCAAAATGCTGCAAGACTGGGGTGGGCCCACCACCTTCCGGGATGGGTGTTCGCTGTTTGAGCGCGGCTTGGTCATGGAGGCCACGGTGGGGGAGGATCAGCGGATTTATGGCACGATTTCATGGGGTAGCCGGTCCATCAAGACAGGGGCGCGGATTTTGCCGGATCATTCCTGCGAAAATCAGTGTCCGTGCCGCGACAACGTGGAGCGGGGTGTCGTGTGTGCGCATGTCATTGCGCTGGGGCTGGCGCTGCTGGCGCGGCATCGGGACCCGGACCGCGAGCGCAAACGGCTGGAGGAGGAACGCCACGCCCACCGTGTACGGCAGGCGGCGGCCACGGAGTTTTTCAAACGCGCGCCCAGCGGCACGCCGGGCGCGGTCAACTGCGCCCTGCGGCTGGAGTTGCCCGATGGCTGGCGCGAGGCTGCGGCCTGCGGCAACATCCCCGTGCGTTTGGGGCTGATCATTCAGGGCGCATTCCAGCCCATGACGCAGGTGGCGCGCGAGACAACCTTGGGTCTGACCCCGCCGGATGAAGCGGTCCTGTTTGTGCTGGAAGAAATCGCGGGGGGGGCGCTGCCGGATGAACTGTCGGTCAGCGCGGCGGATTTCATCAACCTGTTGTCCTTGCATACCGGGCGCGAGCTGCATACGGCGGCGGGGGCGAAGCTGCCGGTGAATAGCACGCCGGTGCAAAGCATGCTGCGCGTGGATTTGGATCACGAAAACGGCGAGCTGTTGTTGACGGCGCACACGGAATTGCCCTTCACCCGCGGGGCTGCAATCCCAACCTATGTGGTCGCGGGCCGGCAGGGGTGGGTGTTTGGCGGCGGCAACTTTTGGCCGCTGGCGCGGCTGCTGCCGGTGCCGCTGTGGGAGCTGTACGTCCGGCAAGTGGTGATTCTCCGGCCGGATGTGCCGCGTTTCCTGCGCGAGGAACTGCCCCAGATCGGAAGAGCGTCGTGTAGGGAAAGAGTGTACGTCCTGGTGTAGT
>CAZNGD010000195.1:0-4499 GCA_964572295.1 uncultured Verrucomicrobiota bacterium | reverse complement strand
GGCAATCGGCGTGGGCCTTCCGGTCCAGGAGCCGGCGGGCAACATGATTGTGGACCTGGGAGGCGGCACCACCGAGGTGGCGATCATTTCCCTGGCCGGCATCGTGTTGAGCCGTAGTGTGCGCGTCGGCGGCGACGAGATGGATGAAGCAATTGTCCAATACATGAAGCGGGTGTACAATCTGATGATTGGCGAGCGGACGGCGGAAGAAATCAAGATCACGATTGGTTCCGCGTATCCCCTCGGCGAGGAAGTGAGCATGGAAGTGAAGGGCCGCGACCTCGTGGCCGGACTGCCCAAGACGCTCACGATCACGTCCGAGGAAATCCGCGAGGCGCTGCAGGAGCCGGTGTCCGCCATCATCGAAGCCATCCGCATCACGCTGGAGCGCTGCCCGCCCGAACTGGCTTCGGACCTGGTGGACCGCGGCATCGTACTGGCGGGAGGCACTTCGCAGTTGCGGGGCTTGGACAAATTGCTGGCCGAACAGACGGGCTTGCCCGTCCACGTGGCCGAGGACCCGGTGAGCGCAGTGGCCGAAGGCACGGGAGTCGTGCTGCACGAGCTGAACTTCCTGCGCAAGGTTTCCACCGGCGGCTAAGCCGGCGGTCCGCCGTCCCCCTCATCCTGCGCGCTCTCTTTTCCCTTCTGCCAGGGCATTCATTGCCGGCTGGCCGGAAGGAATGATGAAGGAACGACGTTGGATAACCTTGAGCGCGTTGGCGCTGGTGGCCCTGGTGATGTTTAATTTGCCGGAGACCACCTCCCGCCGCGTCAAGGGCGCGGTCCGCGACGGCATCAGCCCGCTGCAGGCCGTCTGGCACCGCGGGCTGCGCGGCCTGCGCGAAACCTTCCGCTACATTCGCGGGATCGGCGATTTGGCGCTGGAGAACCGCGCGCTCTCCGAGGAAATCGTCTATTTGCACGGCCAGGTGCGCATGGCGCAGGAGCTGGCCCGCGACAACCAACTGCTGCGCGAGCAACTCGGCTTTCAGCGGCGCTTTCCCACCACGCTGATTTCATGCGAGGTCATCGGGCGCGACAGCGCGGGCTGGTGGCAGACCGTCCGCCTCGACAAGGGCGCGCTGGCCGGTGTGGCCACGGAGCGCGCGGTCATCACCACCGCCGGCCTCATTGGCCGCACGGTGGCCGTCTCGGACCGCACGGCCGATGTGCTGCTGCTGGCCGACCCCTCCTGCAAAGTGGCCGTGCGCGTGACGCGCAGCGGCGTGTTCGGCATTTGTACGGGCCTGGGCAACAAGCCCGGCGAGCAACCGGCCTGCCGCATGGACTACATTCCGCAAACCGCCTCGGTGGAGGCGGGGGATGAAGTCGTCACCTCCGGCATGGGCGGCGTGCTGCCCAAGGGGCTGCTGGTGGGGCACGTGGTCCGCGTGGAGTTGAACGAGTCGGGGCTGTACCGCACGGCGTGGATTCAATCGGCGGCGGACCTCGGCCAGGTGGAATATGGCTTTGTGGCCGCCACCGAACAGGATTTGGCCAACGCGCGACTCGCCGCCGAAACCCCGGCGGCCATTGACGACCGCACCAGCGAGGACGACTGGCCATGACGCTGCTGATGCTGCTCTTTTGGCTGCTGGTGGGCGGCACGCTGCAAGGCGTGATGCCCGCGTGGCGGCACATGGGGCAGCCCGCGTTCCCCATCCTGCTGGGCGTGGTGATCTATGCCGCCACCAACAAAAAAATCGGCTACTTCCTGCTGGCCGCCCTGATTGCCGGCGTGCTGGAAGATTCGTTGAGCCTCGTGCCGCTGGGCAGTTCCGTGTTGGCGTTTTTGGTGGCCGGCCGGCTGGCGCTGCGGCTGCGCACCCACTTTTTTGCGGACAAAGCCAGCCATGCCGCGTGGTTCGGCGCGCTGTGCGCGGCGGTGGCCAGCGGCACCATGGCGCTGCTGCTGCGCGGGCAGGGGCTGCTGGCGCTGCCGCTGCGGGATGTGCTCTGGCGCATGGCCGGCTCCGCGTTGCTGGGGCTGGTGGTCATGCCCGTGCTGTTTGCCCTGATGCGCGGCCTGGAACGGCGGCTGGGCACGTGGGAGGGCGCCTGATGGCCCGCGACCGTGAACGTCTGTTGCCGGAAGTGCACGTCTGGCGGCTGCTGCTGTTGTGGCTGCTGCTGCTGGGGCTGTTCGGCGTGCTGGTGCACCGCCTCTGGAACCTGCAGGTGGCGCAAAGCTCGGAATATCAGCGCCGCCTGGTGAAGCAAAGTTTGCGCAGCGTCCGGTTGCCGGGCATTCGCGGGCGTGTGTTCGACCGCAACGGCGAGCGCCTGGCCGACAACCAGCCGAGCTACTGCGTCTCGCTCTATCTCGAAGAACTGCGCAAGACCGGCAGTGTGCAGCGCACCGTGGATGCCGTGATGGATACGCTCTATCGCCTGGCCGAAACCATGGACCGCCCGCTGCCCCTGACCCCGCAGGATGTGCGCCTGCACCTGGGGCGGCGCACGCCGCTGCCGCTGGTGGCCTGGCGCGGTCTGGATGAAGTGGCCGTGGCCCGCTTCATGGAGCACGCCTTCGAGTTCCCCGGCGCGGCGCTCACCGTCGAGCCCGTGCGCGTCTATCCGCAGGGCGCCGTGGCCTGCCATGTGCTGGGCTATGTGGGCCGCGCCGACGACACCACGCTGCGCGACTTCACCGCCGACCATCAGCCGGAAACCTATCACTATTATCTGCCCGAAATGGCCGGCAAGGCCGGCATTGAAAAACGGCTCGACGGCCTGTTGCGCGCCAACGAGGGCGGCAAGCTGGAAATCCAGGTGGATGTGACCGGCTTCAAGTTTGATGAAGTCTCCACCCGCGCGGCCGGCCGGGGCAGCGACATCACACTCGCGCTGGATTTGCGCATTCAACGCGCGGCGGAGCAGGCGTTGGCCGGCGAGCGCGGCGCGGTGGTGGTGGTGGACCCGCGCAACGGCGACATCCTGGCCATGGCCAGCATGCCGGGCTATCAGCCCAACGACTTCATTCCCGCCGTGCCCGCCAAAATCTGGGATGCGCTGCGGCAGGATCCCGGCCGCCCGCTGTTCAATCGCGCCACGGGCGGCGAGTACGCGCCGGGCAGCACCTTCAAACCCGTCACGCTGCTGGCCGCGCTGGAGAGCGGGCGCATCAAGGCCGACACCCGCTACTCGTGCCCCGGCTACTACGATTTGGGCTCGCACCGCTTCCGCTGCTGGCAGCACTGGGGCCACGGCGCGATTGATCTGCAAGCGGCCATCCGCTACTCCTGCAACGTCTATCTCTACCATGCCGCGCTCGACAGCGGCGCCGAGTCCGTGCAGGCCATGGCGCGCGCCGTCGGCTTTGGCCGCAAGACCGACATCAGCCTCGATTTCGAGCGCGCCGGCCTTGTCCCCGATGCCGCGTGGAAGCGCGCCGCCCGCCACGACAACTGGCGCGATGGCGACACCTGCAACATCGCCATCGGGCAGGGCGCGCTGCTGGTGACGCCGCTGCAAATGGCGATGTTCGCCGCCACGCTGGCCAATGGCGGCACACTGTGGCATCCGCGCCTCATGGCGCGCATTGTCACCGCCGCCGGGGTGACCAACGTGATCCCCGCCGCCGTCGCGGAGGATGGGCCGCACTGGCAGGCGCAAAACATCCGCGTGGTGCGGCAGGGCATGCGCGATGCCGTCAACCAGCCCGACGGCTCCGGCAAGCGCGCCATGCTGCCCAACGTGGTGGTGGCCGCCAAAACCGGCACCGCCGAATATGGCGTGAAGGGCGCGGGCCGCAAAATGACGTGGATGATCGCCTTCGCCCCTTACGACCAGCCGCGCTACGCGCTGGCGCTGCTGGTGGAGGATGGCATCAGCGGCGGCACCACCGCCGCGCCGCGCGTCAAACAATTGCTCACGCAGGTGTTCAACGAAGTGGACCACCTGAACCTGCCCCTGCCGCCCGCGCTGCGGCCTGCCGCGCCGGACCCGGCCGCGCCCGCTGCCGAGCCGCTGCCGGATGAGGAGCCCGCATGAGAAGGCGCGCGAAAAAAATATGGCCCCTGTTCGTGGCGCAGGATTGGCTGGCCATCGTGCTTGCCGCCGGCCTGCTGGCGGCGGGATTGACGCTGGTCTACAGCGCGTCGTGGCGCGGCGACGAAATCGGCATTGTGGGCGCGTGGTTCGTCAAACAGATTTGGTGGGTGGTGCTGGGCGCGGCCACGGCCACGGCGCTGGCCTTCAGCGATTACAAACTCTGGCTGCGCCACGCCTGGTGGCTTTATCTGGCGGCGCTGGCGCTGCTGGTGCTGGTGCTGTTCTTCGGCAAAAAAGTGTATGGCGCATACCGCTGGCTCGTGATTTTTGGCGTTCCGGTGCAGCCCTCGGAGTTCGCCAAAGTGGCGCTGGTGCTGCTGCTGGCGCGGGTGCTGGCCAGCCCCGCCATCCGTCCGCGCTCGTTCTGGACGGTGGCGCTGGCGCTGCTGCTGGCGGGCGCGCCCGCCGGGCTCATTCTGCTGGAGCCCGATTTCGGCACCGCC
>CAZNGD010000194.1:0-4507 GCA_964572295.1 uncultured Verrucomicrobiota bacterium | reverse complement strand
CTTTCGTACTCCGGTGAATCCGACGAGCTGGTCAATTTGCTGCCGATTATCAAGCGCACCGGCGTGCGCATCATTGCCCTGACCGGGGAGCGGGAGGCCACGTTGGCTCGCCATTCCGATGTGGTGCTGGATGGGTCGGTGGACAGCGAAGCCTGCCCATTCAACCTTGTGCCCACGGCATCCACCACCGTGGCGCTGGCCATCGGCGATGCGCTCGCCATTGCCCTGCTGGAGGCCCGCGGGATGACCCGCGAAAAATATGCGCAGTTTCATCCGGGCGGGGCCATCGGCCGCGCCTTGCTGCTGAAAGTGGACGACATCATGCGCACCGGCGCGCGCCTGGCCGCCGTGCCCCACACCGCCAGCGTCCGCGATGCCGTCATTGCCATGACCAAGGCACAAGCGGGCGCCGTGGCCGTGGTGGATGAAAACCGCCGCGTGGTGGGGTTGTTCACCGATGGCGATTTGCGGCGCCACCTCGCGGGCGGGGCAACGAATGTCCAAAGCCCCGTGGCCCAGCTCATGACGCATCAGCCTTCCACGGTGCGGGCCGGGCGGCTGGCGGCGGATGCGCTGGCCATTTTTCAGCAGCACCATTTCGATGATTTGGTCGTGGTTCATGATGATGGCACGCTGGCCGGGATGATTGACATCCAAGACCTTCCGAAGTTCAAGATTTTGTGATTATGTGATTTCTGACCGAGTTGGCATTCCGTCACTTGAAATCCATTTTGTCGTAGGCTACTTTCCCTCCAATTGCCATGAATAAACCAGTCTTTCTCAAGCAGCTCATGATGCTGCGTGTGTTGTACGCTTTGATCCCCGTCACGTTGACCGCCATTTATCTTTTTGGCTGGCGCGTTTTGGCCTTGGTGGCCGTTTCCTGCTTGGCGGCGTTTGTTGTGGAATGGATCATGGTGCCCGCCAAGCCCGGCAAAATTTCGCAGGCGGTGTTTGTCACCGGCGCGCTGCTGGGGCTGTCCCTCCCCCCGGCCACACCGTACTGGATTGCCGCCGTGGGCGCGGCATTCGGCATTCTCTTCGGCAAAATGGTGTTTGGCGGTTTCGGCAAAAACATCTTCAACCCCGCCGTGGTGGGCCGCGCGTTTATCTTTGTGTGCTTCCCGGTGGAAATGACCGGACGCTTCGTGCCGGCCTTCCGCGGATTCCCCGGCGGCTTCGCGCAATGGAGTTGGGAAACGATCAAGCAACTGCCCGATGATCTGGTGGCAAAAGGATTGCAAGTGGCGGATGGGCTCACCGCCGCCACGCCCATGTGGGGCTGGCGCGATTATCAGTTGGAAACCAGCCTCTGGGATTTGGTCTGCGGCCAGATTGGCGGCCCCTTTGACCATCTGGGCCACGTCCGCCTGTTGGCCGCCGGCTCCGCGGGCGAAGTCTCCGCGCTGGCCATTCTGCTGGGCGCGATCTACCTGCTGTGGACCAAGACCGCCAACTGGCGCCTGATGACAGGCTCGCTCATCGGCGCGGTGGCGATGAATGTCCTGCTGCGCAATGTGCTGCACATCACCAGCGCGCCGCCGCTGCTGTTCAGCCTGCTGTCCGGCGCGTTTCTCTTCGCCACCGTGTTCATGGTCACCGATCCCATCTCCGCGCCGCGCATCCCGCTGGCCATGTGGATCTATGCCATCTTCATCGGCGCCATGATTATTTTTATTCGCTGGAAGGCGGTCTTCGCCGGCGGGGTCGGCTTCGCCATCCTGCTCGGCAACATGATCGCGCCCTCGCTTGACCTCTGGATCAAGCGCTACCGCGACGGCAAAAAAGCCGCCGCCGCGCCCCCGGCCCCGGCCACGGTGAAAGGGCCCGCCACATGAATAAAAAATCGCCCACCTATGTGTTGGCCTTCATGGCGGCCATCTGCCTGGTATTTGGCGCGGCCATTGCGGTGGTCAATTACGCCACGCTCGGCCTGCTGGCCAAGAACGAAGCCCTGCACCGCAACACGGTTTGGTGCCGCGCGTTTCTGCTGCCCGTTGCGGGCAACGCCGCCGAGGACTATCAGCGGGCCGTGGATGAAAATCTGGAACCGCTGACCCTGGAAGATGCCGCCGGCGAAATCAAAGGCTACCGCCGCATCACGCCGGGACACAAAGCCGTGGGCTTTCTGGTGGGCGGCCTCGGTTTTTGGGATCGCATCGAAGCGGCCATCGTGCTCACCCCGGATTTGAGCAAAGTGATCAATCTGCAATTCATGGACCAAAAGGAAACCCCCGGCCTCGGCGCGCGCGTCACGGAAGAATGGTTCACGGACCAATTCAAAGGCCTCATCGTGGATTGGGACGGGCCTGCGGATGCGCGCTTGATCGTCGGCCCCGCCCCCAACCCGCAGGCGGCCAATCGGGTGGACGGCATTACCGGTGCCACGCAAACCTCCATGGCCCTCGCCCGCTTTCTGAATAGTGAACTCAACCGTATTCGCGCCGTGCTGCCCAAAGTGGCCGCCGCCCCGGCGGCGGCTGCGCCTGCGCCCGCTGAATCCACCCCGCCCCAAGAACCCTGACCCCCACCTACGCTATGGCTTCTTCCTACGGCAAAATCCTCAAAGACGGCCTCGTCACCGAGAACCCGATTTTCCGCCAAGTGCTGGGCATCTGCTCGGCGTTGGCGGTCACGAATTTGGTGACCAACACGCTCTACATGGGCTTCGGGGTCACCTTCACCACCGCGCTCACCAGCTTCACCATCGCGCTGCTGCGCAACTATATCCCGGTGCGCATCCGCATGATTGTGCAGGTGATCATCATCGCGGTGTACGTCATGGTGGTGGAAATCCTGATCAAGGCTCTCGCGCCCGATGTGCACCGCTTCATTGGCCCCTACGTCGGCCTCATCATCACCAACTGCATCATCATGGGGCGCGCGGAAGCCTTCGCCAGCCAGAACAAGCCGCTGCCGTCGCTGGTGGATGGTCTGGCCAACGGCCTCGGCTATACTGCGGTGTTGGTGGCCATTGCGGTCATCCGCGAAATCATGAGCTTCGGCACCGTGTTGGGCTATCAGCTGCCCGCCCTCGACCTCTGGTGGCACCAATGGACCATCATGGTCATGCCCCCCGGCGCCTTCTTTATGCTGGCCATCCTCACCTGGATCGCCCGGGCCCGTCTTCTGAAGGAGGTCAAATAATGGAACTTTCCTCCATGAGCCTGTTCGCGTCCTGCGTGCTGATTTTTGTATCGGCCACGTTCACCGACAACATTCTGATGGCGCGCTTTCTGGGCATGTGCTCCTGCCTGGGCGTTTCCAAAAAGGTGGATACCAGCCTCGGCCTCGGCCTCGCCGTGATGTTCGTCACCGCCGTCACCGCCGCGCTGAATTATCTGGTCCATCAATATCTGCTGGTGCCGCTGCATCTGGAATATCTCAAGCTGATCATCTTCATTGTGGTCATCGCCGCCTTCACCCAACTGGTGGAAATGATCATCGAGCGCACCTCGGAAAAGCTCTACAACTCCCTCGGCATCTTTCTGCCGCTCATCACCGTCAACTGCGCCATCCTCGGCATTTCGCTCTTCATGCTCAACAAACCCTACAGCTTTTGGCAGGCATTCGCCTTCGGTCTGGGCGGCGGTCTGGGCTGGTTTCTGGCCATCGCCCTCATCGGCGGCATCCGCGAAAAAATCAACGAATCCGCGCTGCCCAAGGGGCTCGAAGGCCCGGGCATCACGCTCATCATCATCGGCATCATGGCCCTCGGCTTTGTCGGCTTCTCCGGCATGATCAAAATCTAATCCCATGCAAGCATCCCCCCTCACCTCGCGCGCGTCCTTCACTCTGTTCCGACACCGGTTGGCGGTCTAACCATGCTCACCTCCATTCTCATTTCCGTTGGCTTTCTTCTCGCCTGTGGGTTGATCCTCGCCGCGCTGCTGGTGCTGGCCGAAAGGAAAATCCTCAACTACGGCACCTGCCACATCAACATCAACAACGGCAAAAAGAAGCTGGATGTCGAAGGCGGCTCATCACTGCTCAATTCCCTTGCCGAACAAAACATCTTTATCCCCTCCGCTTGCGGTGGACGCGGCACCTGCGCCTATTGCAAACTCAAGGTCAACGACGGCGGCGGCGCCATCAGCCCCGTGGAAGAGCCGTCCCTCTCCCCTGCCGAACGCGAAGACCATGTGCGCCTCTCGTGCCAGGTCAAGGTGCGCCGCGACCTCGCCATCGAAATCCCCGAAGACCTCTTCACCGTCCGCCGCTTCGCGGCGCGCGTGGCCCGCAAACGCGCCCTCACCCACGACATCGTCGAGCTGCGGCTGGCGCTCCTCGATCCCTCCACCATCGAATTCGAGGCCGGACAATACATCCAGCTTGAATCCGCCGAATACAAGGGCCACGAGGCCGTCATGCGCGGCTACTCCATTTCCTCCATGCCGTCCGATAAAACCCACCTGGAGCTGATTATCCGCCTCGTCCCCGACGGCATCTGCTCCACATGGGTCATTCAGCACCTCAAGGAAGGCGCCAACGTCACCCTCTCCGGCCC
>CAZNGD010000193.1:0-4512 GCA_964572295.1 uncultured Verrucomicrobiota bacterium | reverse complement strand
GCGCTGCGGGCGGCGTGGATGAATCGCCGCATTGTTACAAACCGCTGGCGGATGTTTAGGCCGCCCATGAGGGCGCCATCAGGATTCTGCATGTGTTGCGGTCCATCGGAGTGGCGATGGCCGACACGGAGGATCCCTGGCGCGATTGAACGGCGCGCGGAAGTGTGCGCTTACAACTCGGTGAACAACGAGTCCGGGGGGAGTCGCGATTTGGGCACTTGGGCATTCCAATCATCGAGGCTGGAATAACCCAGCGCGACGATGACCACGGGCTGCAGCCCGCGCGCCGCGAGGCCGAGTTCCTGAGTCAGCACATCGCGATCAAATCCTTCCATTGGGCAGGCGGCCAAGCCGAGCGCCGCTGCACCCAGCAACAAGGAGCCGAGGGCGATATAGGATTGTTTCTCGAGCCAGTGCGGCAAATCGTGCAGGGTGTCGCGGTGCAAGGCCACATAGAAGGCCTTGGCGGCGTGCTGCTTGGCCGCGTCGGCGGCCTCGGCGAAACGGCCATCGCGCATTTCCTGGGCCACGCGTTCCGCGAGCGCGGCCTCGTCGAGGTCCTGGCGGGCGCACAGCACCACAACGTGCGAGGCGTTTTGGATTTTGGGGCCGTTGTAGGCATAGGGGCCGCCAGTGGCGCGCGCGAGGCGCGCCTTGGCATCGGCGCTGGCGGCGATCACAAAATGCCACGGCTGCGAGTTGACGGATGACGGGCAGTTGCGCAGCAGGGCGCGCACACTGTCCATGACGGCGGCGGAGATTTGGCGGGTGGGGTCAAAGGCCTTGGCGGCGTGGCGGGCTAAAACAAGTTGGGTCAGATCCATGAGACAGCTCCTTGGTGGCAAGTGGGGTCAATGTAATGCACTGCGCGGGCGGGGGCAAGCGGGCGGCGCGTCAGGCGAAATAATCGCGCCGGCGTGGCGGTTGGGGGAGGGCGCGCAGGGCGCGGATAATCTCCAGATCGGCCTTGGAAAAGGGGAAGTCATCAAAACCGTCGCGGGAGGTCCACGCATGGTTGGCGCATTCGAGGTGGCGCGGGCGGCCGGACACGATGCGCGCAAAATGCGCGTGAAGCGCGATGGTGAAATGGCTGTAGGCGTGGTGCACGACGAGCAGGCGCGGCCCCACCGCCAGGCGCAGGCCCATTTCCTCGCGCAGTTCGCGGGCGATACAAGCGGGCATGCTTTCGCCGGGATTTTGTTTGCCGCCGGGAAATTCCCAGAGGCCCGCCAACATTCCCTTTTCAGGGGAGCGTTGCGCAATCAGGATTTGGTTGCGCCGATTCAGGATGATGGCGGCGCCGACGACTTTATGGGGGATTTTCATTTTCTTTTTCCGGTGGGGATAGGCGGCGGGATTGGGCTGTTGGGCCGCGCGACAAACGGCGTGCATGGGGCATTCCCCGCAACGCGGCGCGCGCGGGGTGCAGATCAGCGCGCCCAATTCCATCCAGGCCTCGTTGGTCCGGCCGGGCTGATCGGGCGCCAGCAGGAGGTCGGCCACCTGTTGCAATTTTCGCCGCGTGGCGGGGCGGGAGACCTCATTGGGCAAAGCCAACAGGCGGGCCAGGACGCGGATGATATTGCCATCGAGCGCCGCGCAGGGTTGCGCAAACGCCAGTGAGGCGATGGCGGCGGCGGTGTAAGGGCCCAAGCCGGGCAGCGCGGCAAGCTCGGCGGGAGTCGCAGGCAGCTGGCCGTTCCGCTCGCGCATGAGCAATCGCGCGGCGCGGTGAAGGTTGCGCGCCCGCGAATAATAGCCGAGATTTTCCCACGCCTTGAGCACCGCTTGCAACGGCGCGGCCGCGAGGGTGGCCACATCGGGAAAGCGTTCAAGAAACCGCTGATAATAGGGGATCACGGTATCCACGCGGGTTTGCTGGAGCATGATTTCAGAAACCCAAACCGCGTAGGGCTGGCGCGGTTCCCGGCGCCAGGGCAGGTCGCGCTGGTGGCGGGCAAACCACGGCAACAGGCGCCGCCGCACGGCCTGCCGAATGGGCGCGAGGCGGATTGCGGGAGTCGCCATGAATGACGTTGGGCTGAGGCGTCCGATTTGCCGCGCGCAGCCGTCAATACGGACTGCCGCGCGGCAGGGGCGGCGTGGCCGATTTAGTCGTTCGCGGCCGCGTCCGTTTGGTCGGCAACCGGCGCTGCGGCCGGGCTGGCCACCGGGTCAATCACGCGCACGTCGTTCTGCGGATATTTATTCCGCCGCTGCCATTTCCAGTACTTGCGCATCACCACGCTGTCCGGCGGCAGGCTTTTGTAAATCCCCTGAATCTTGAAGCGGTAATTCATGTCCAACTTTTCGGGGTCCGCCACAAAAGCCGCGTACACGCTCTCCGGCAAATCCTGGTAGGTCAGCACCTGGCCATCCAACAGTTTCACGTAGAGAGTTTGATCTGCGGGCTGGTAGCGCAACAGCGACAGCATGGCGGACTGCCCCAAGATGCGGCTCGCCGCAAATTCAGCGGGCGAAATATCTTCCGGACAAGGGTCTGCGGCCGGCTCCACGGCCACGGCGGCGGCAGCAGCGCCAGCCACCGGCAGCAATTCCTCCGCGCCAGCGTGCGGGAAGTCCACGCCATCCAGGTCGTCATCCTGTTGTCCGCGCACCGCCGCCAACTCGGCTTCCCAGCGTGCTTTTTCTTCAGCCAACAGCGTCTTGGCGCGGGCGAGATTCCTGGTCAGCGCGGCCTTTTCCTTGGCGGCTTCGGCGGCGGCGGCCGCCGCTTCTTCCTGCGCTTGGGCCACGGCCGCCTGCGCGGTGGCGACGGCCTCCTCCTTGGCGGTGACCTCCTGCGTAAGGCGGTCAAGCTGGGCCGTTTGCTCCTGCGTGGTTTGCGTCAATGTGGCCACCTGCGCCTTGGCGGTCGTGGCCTCCGTTTGCGCGGCGCTCAGGTCGGTCTTGGTCGTGGCCAATTCCTGTTGCGCGTGTTCGATGGCCGTTTGGACCACCGCCAACTTGTTCGCCAGCGGGGCCGTCTCATCCGATTCCTCGATCCCCACCGCCGTCACCACTTGGGCGAAGGCATCCTGCAGGCCATTGGCGCGGTCCGCCTGTTTTTTGCCCAGCATCCCCGCCGCGATCGCGGCCACACCCAAAACCACCACCAACACCCAAGCCACAATATTCAGTATCTTCATCGCGCTCTCCTGATGTGCGTTACCACCATGGCGGATTGGACTTGAAGCCGCGCGGATTGTCAAGACATCGCGCGGTGGAGCCTTGGGTTTTTCGCCAAGCCGGCGGCAGGCTGGGGGGGGGGGCGTCAGCGCAAGCGGGACACTTCCGCCGCCGATAATTCGCGCCAGCGCCGGCCGTGCAAATCCTGTTCGGTCAGGGAGCCGAGGCGAATCCGCCGCAGGCGGCGGGTTTGGAGGCCCAGCCCGGCGAGCATCCGGCGGATATGCCGGTTACGGCCTTCGCCCAGCACAATCCGCAGCCGGGGGGAGGCGCCGGCGCGTTCCACGGTCACCGCCAGCGCGCGCAAGCGTTCGCCCTGATCCTCGATGCCGTGCAGCATGGCGGCGATTTCCTCGCGCGTGGGCAGGCGGTCGGTCCAGGCGCGATATTCCTTTTCGGTCTGGTGTCGCGGATGCGCCATTCGTTGTGCGAGGTCGCCATCGTTGGTCAGCAGGATGAGGCCTTCGCTATCGTAATCCAGGCGGCCGATGGTATAGAGCCGCAGGAGGGGCGCGCCCAATTTTTTGACCCAATCGCCGATGGTTGGGCGCCCCGCCGGGTCGTGCGCCGTACACAAGATGCCGCGCGGTTTATCCACCAACAGCGTGTGCAACGGTTCCGCGCGCAGCGTCCGGCCATCCAGTTGGACTTGTTGCCGGGCGGGGTCCACCCGCACGCCCAGTTGCGTCACCACCTGGCCATCCACGCTCACGCGGCCGGCGACAATCAGTTCTTCGCAGTGCCGCCGCGATCCCACTCCGGTGGCCGCCAGCACTTTTTGCAAGCGTACGCCGGCTGATTCGTTCGCGGGCTCCTGATGTGGCGGTTTCCTCATGCGCGTCCGCGCACTGTTCCACACGCGACCGCCGGCCGTCAAAAGTTTTCCACGGTGTGGAAATATATTTTCCACAGTGTGGAACGCGGGCGAATGCGGCCAGCCGTGGCGGGCCAAAAGGTTCCCGGCCGAGGGGAAAAGGGGGGTGGATTGGATTGGACGGGGGGGGCGGGGGGAGACTATAAATGAGGTATGGAACGGCCTGTTCAACCGGCGGCGGCAGCGGTGGCGCGCGCGGCTTTTTTGCGCGCGGAGCTGACGCGGCATAATCATTTGTACTACGTGGCGGCGCAGCCGGAAATCTCCGACCGCGAGTTCGACCGGTTGCTGCGGGAGTTGCAGGATTTGGAGGCGGCGCATCCGGACCTGCAAACGGCGGATTCGCCGACGCAGCGGGTGGGGGGGGAGCCGTTGGCGGGATTCCAACCGGTGACCCCGTGCAACTGCCGAACATATAGTAGTAGCATCCCGTTGTCAGGGTCGTGGCC
>CAZNGD010000192.1:0-4539 GCA_964572295.1 uncultured Verrucomicrobiota bacterium | reverse complement strand
GCGGACGAAGGCGATCCGGGCGCGTACATGGACCGCAGCGTGCTGGAGGGCGATCCGCACAGTGTCATTGAAGGCATGGCCATTGCCGCGTTCACCGTGGGCGCGGCGCAAGGCTGCGTGTATGTGCGCGCGGAGTATCCGCTGGCCGTGGCGCGGCTGCGCCTGGCGATGGAGCAGGCCCGGGCCTGCGGCCTGCTGGGGAACCGCATCCTCGGCAGCGACTTCTCGTTTGATTTGGATATCCGTATGGGGTCGGGCGCGTTTGTCTGTGGCGAAGAAACCGCCTTGATGGCGTCCATCGAGGGCCGGCGCGGCGAGCCGCGTCCGCGGCCGCCGTTCCCCGCGCAAAAGGGGCTGTGGGGCAAACCCACCCTGCTGAACAACGTGGAAACCTTCGCCAACGTGCCGGCCATTTTGTGGCGGGGCGCGGCGTGGTATGCGCAGTGGGGGACCGCCAAGAGCAAGGGAACCAAGGTGTTCGCGCTGGCGGGTTGCGTGCAGAATACGGGGTTGGTGGAAGTGCCGGTGGGCACGGCGCTGGGCGAACTGATTTATGACATCGGCGGCGGCATTCGCGGGGGCAAGGCGTACAAGGCCGCGCAAATCGGCGGGCCTTCGGGCGGCTGCATCCCCAAGGAAAACCTGAATGTGCCGCTGGACTACGAAAGTTTGCAGGAGCTGGGCGCGATCATGGGTTCGGGCGGCCTGATCGTGATGGATGAAGATGCCTGCATGGTGGACGTGGCGCGGTTCTTCATCGAGTTTGTGCAGGAGGAATCGTGCGGCAAGTGTGCGCCGTGCCGGGTGGGCACCAAGCGCATGGGCGAAATCCTGCAACGGATTTGCGAGGGCCAGGGCGAGATGGCCGATCTGGACCGTCTGGAGCAACTGGGGCGGTTCATTCAGGAGGCGTCGCTGTGCGGCCTGGGGCAGACCGCGCCGAATCCGGTGCTGTCCACGCTGCGGCACTTCCGCGGGGAGTATGTGCAGCACATTCGCGATCAGCATTGCGCGGCGGGGGTGTGTCCGGGGCTGGTGCTGGCGCCGTGCCTGAGCGCCTGTCCGGCCGGGGTGCATGTGCCGGGTTTTGTGTCGCTGGTGGGCGAAGGCCGCTACGCGGAGGCGTTGCAGTTGCACCGCGAGCGCAATCCGTTTGCGGCGGTCTGCGCGCGGGTGTGTTTCCATACGTGTGAGGCGCATTGCCGCCGCCGCACGCTGGATGAGGCGGTGGCCATTCGCAGCATCAAGCGCTTCATGGTGGATCAGGAAGTGATCATCGTGAAACCGGAAGTGCGCGAAAACGAAGCCAACGCCGCGCGCCGGGTGGCGATCATCGGGGCCGGGCCAGCCGGGCTCACGTGCGCGTATTTTCTCGCGCGCCTGGGCTACAAGCCGGTGATTTTTGAAGCCGCCGCGCGACCGGGCGGGATGCTGGTGCAGGCCATCCCGGCCTACCGGCTGCCGCGCGAAACACTCGCGCGCGAAATCCGCATGGTGGAATCGCTGGGCGTGGATATTCAAACCCAGCGGCGGCTGGGGCGCGACTTCACGCTGGCCGAGTTGCGGCAGGAGGGCCACGAGGCCGTGTTTCTCGCCGTCGGCGCGCCGGAAGGATTGAATCTGGCCATCCCCGGCCACGAGGCCAAGGGCGTGGTGGATTCACTCGATTTCCTCCGGCAATACAACATCCGCGGCGCGGCGCCGGTGGGCAAAAATGTGGTGGTGATTGGCGGCGGCAATGCGGCGATTGATGCGGCGCGCACCGCGCTGCGCCTCGGCGCGCAGCAGGTGACGGTGGTGTATCGGCGCACGCGCGAACAGATGCCGGCGTATGCCGAGGAAATCGAGGAGGCGCAGCAGGAGGGCATCGCGCTGCGCACGCTCATTGCCCCGGAGTCGTTTGTGGTGCGCGAGGGCCAGGTGGCCGGGCTGGTGTGTCGGCGAATGACGCTGGGCGACTTCGATCCCAGCGGCCGCCGCCGCGCCCAGGCCGACGACGAACAAACGCTGGAAACCATTCCGTGCGATCAGGCCATTCTGGCGGTCGGTCAACGGCTGGATGCGCGGCGCGTGCTGGGCGATGTGGATGTTCCGCTGGCGGGCGGTTGGCTGCAAGCCGATCCGGTGACCGGCCAAACGGCCATCCCGTGGCTCTTTGCCGGCGGGGATGCCGTCAGCGGCCCATCCTCCGTCGTGGCGGCCATCGGCGCGGGCGAGCGGGCGGCGGTGGGGATGGATGCCCTGCTGACCGGCGCGACCCACGCCTTTTGGCGCACGTATCCGGATGTGCCGACGGACTTCGATCCGGCCGCCGACCCGGTTCCGTATCCGCGCGAGAATCCCAACCTGATTGCGCTGGACCGCCGCCGGAACAACTTTGACGAAGTGGAACAGCCGTGGAGCGAAGCCACGGCGCAACGCCAGGCGCGCCGGTGCCTGCGGTGCGATTACGGCAAAACCGGCCAGGTGCGCGGGGAGGCCACATGATTCAACTGCGCATTAATGGGCGGGACCTGACGGTGCCCGAGGGCAGCACCATTTTACAGGCGGCGCGGCAGGCGGGGATTCATATCCCCACCCTGTGCTTTCTGGAACAGCGCGACCCGCTGGGCGCTTGCCGTGTGTGCCTCGTGGAGGTGGAGGGGGCGCGCACGTTGGTGACGGCGTGTTCCGCGCCCTGCACGGCGGGCATGGTGATTCACGTCAACAGCGCGCGCGCCCGCAACGCGCGCAAGCAGGTGGTGGAGTTGCTGCTCTCGGAGCATGACGGCAATTGCCAAACCTGCGAGCGCAATGACGACTGTGAGTTGCGGCGACTCGCCAGCGACATGGGCATTCGCGAGGTGACCTATGCCGGGGTCAAGGCGCGGCCCGGCCACGATGCCAGCACCCCCGGTTTGGTGCGCGACAACGCCAAGTGCATCAAATGCCGGCGCTGCGTCACGGTGTGCAACGAAGTGCAGGGGATCGGCGCGTTGTTCCCGCAGGGACGCGGCTTCGATACGGTGATTGGTCCCGCGTTTGCCGGCGACCTTGCCGGGGTGACCTGCGTGCAGTGCGGCCAATGCGCGGCGGTGTGCCCCGTGGGTGCCATCAGCGAGCGGAGCGCCATGGATGAGGTGTGGCAGGCGCTGGGCGATCCCACCAAAACGGTGGTGGTCCAAACCGCGCCCGCCATCCGCGCCGCCCTGGGCGAAGAGTTCGGCCATCCGCCCGGCACGCGCGTGACGGGCAAAATGGTGACGGCCCTGCGCCAGATGGGATTTGACGCGGTGTTCGACACCAACTTTGCCGCGGACCTCACCATCATGGAAGAGGCCACCGAGCTGTTGGGCCGCCTGCGCCGCGCGCTGGTGGACCAGGATCCCGCCGTGGCGCTGCCGATGTTCACCAGTTGTTCCCCGGGCTGGATCAACTTTGCGGAATACCATTACCCCAACCTGCTGGCGCATCTGTCCACGTGCAAATCGCCGCAGCAGATGTTCGGCGCGCTGGCCAAAACTTTTTATGCCGCGCGCATCGGCAAGGCGGCGGCGGATCTGGTGGTGGTGTCGGTCATGCCCTGCACCGCCAAAAAGTTTGAGGCCCAGCGTCCGGAAATGACGGCCAGCGGCGGCCCGGATGTGGATTATGTCCTGACCACCCGCGAGCTGGCGCGCATGATCCGGCAAGCCAATCTGGCGTTCACCGAATTGCCCGATGGCGAGATGGATGCCCCGCTGGGACTCTCCTCCGGCGCGGCGGATATTTTTGCCAACACCGGCGGGGTGATGGAAGCCGCGCTGCGCACGGCCTACGAAGTGGTGACCGGCCGCGCGTTGCCGACGGAGAACCTGCATGTCCAACCCATTGCGGGGCTGGCGGGGATCAAGGAAGCCGCGCTGACCATCACGGGAACCGTGCCGCAGTGGTCATTTCTGGAAGGGGTGGAACTGCGCGTGGCGGTGTCGCATGGCTTGGGCAACACCCGACGCTTGCTGGAGCGGATCAACGCGGGCGAGGCCCACTATCACTTTGTGGAAGTGATGACCTGCCCCGGCGGCTGCATCGGCGGCGGCGGGCAGCCGCGCTTCACGGATGACCGCGTGCGCCAGCAACGAATCGCGGCCATCTACGCGGAAGACGAATCCAAGACGCTGCGCAAATCACACGACAACCCGGCCATTCAGGAGTTGTACCACACGTTTTTGGGCCAGCCGCTGGGGGAGAAGTCGCACGCGCTGCTGCACACGCACTACGCCAGGCGAACCCGCCGCTGACGCCCCCCCCCGGCGCGGCGCATCGCGGCGCGGCGCGCGCTGTTGTTCAACGCCGGGAACTCCACGTGGCGCCGTTGCGCTCTTTATAGCGCACGATAATGCCGCTATCGCCGGGCTTGACGTACCATCCCCGCGCGGCCAACGGCAACTGATAGCCGGGGACGTTGATCTGGTTCGGGCGCGGGCCCGGACTCCACACCGCCCAGGCCAGCGGCGAGTTGGGTGAGTCGTCGGCCTTGCCGCCGGTGGCGTGGCAGGAGGGGAAGTCGCTGGGCACCCA